>JBBRKX010000269.1:0-6717 GCA_038231675.1 Chthonomonadales bacterium
GTACACACACCTTATGAATGCGAAGGACCGGGAGATGTTCGACTGGGTGCGCCGCTTCAATCCCTATGACCTCTACTCCAAAACGCCCGTTCGTCCGAACGTTACGCAATTGCGACCGTTCTATGAAGAATTGATCGCCGAGTATTTTCCACTCACACTGCGCTGGTAGTCAGCCGAATCAGGAAGCATTCGGCTCGGTTTTACCCGGCCGCCGCACATCTCCCTTGTCATGTTTCGGAGATTTTAACTAAAAGGACCGTAACCGTTGAGCACACGATTCGCAAAATGGACGCTTGCCGGCCTGCTGCCGGCTCTGCTGGCATTGGGACCTGCCGGACAGGCCCAGAAGTCTGCCGCACAAATGCCCGTGTGGGATACCATGAGCGACACCTGGGTCGGCACGGATGCGCTGGGCCGCATTCTGCCAGGCGCTAAAGAGGTCGGCGCGCCGCGTGCGAACAAGACAGTCGGCATGTTTTATTTTTTGACTTTCGACAGCGGTGGGGACGGGCCTTACGACAACACCAAAATTCTAAAAGCGCACCCTGAAGCGATAGGGGACGTCCACAACCCAGCCTGGGGACCGCTCAACAGCGCCCATCACTGGGGCGAGCCGCTGTTCGGCTATTACGCGAGCGACGACGAGTGGGCATTGCGTAAGCACGCGACGATGCTTGCCAACTCCGGCGTGGACGTGGTGATTTTCGACAACTCGAACGCCGTCACCTACGATAGGGCGCGCCGAACCTTGTGCAAGGTCTGGGAAGATATCCGACAGCATGGTGGAAAAACGCCGCAGATCGCGTTTCTGTGCCCGTTCGGCAATCCTGCCGGGATAGGGTCCCACACTCTCGGCGAGCTTTATGATACGCTTTACGGACCAGGCCTATATTCCGACCTCTGGTTTCGATGGCAGGGCAAACCCCTGGTTATGGCCGACCCGAGCTATGCCGACGCAACGGCGCTGCAGGCGATTGCCCGTCAGCCGTCGGAATTGGCTCCGAACGGGACATTGGGCCAGACCTTCACGACGGACAAACCATTCCTGGCGGTCGGAGGTGAGTTTCCGACCTGGGCGACCACGGGATCCGGGATGATGCTTTCTCTCTTCGCGGGCGGACCCGGCGGGAAGCGCCTTGTGCAGCGTAAGTTCGAGAACGTAAAGGACAATGCAAGTCTCGTGCTGGAGTGCGACACGGCGCTCCCCGCAGGCAAATACTATCTGGAAATGTCGCATTCAATCGGACACATCGGCTGGTGGGGCTATTCGGGCAGCTTCGGCAGGGGCTCTTTCGATACGGGGGAACCGGGGTTCGGAAACCGGACCTTGCTCGTGCGCTATACCGGAGAGTCGCAGCCGCAAGAACTGACACTCCCGGCGGAGCGCTCCACGCCGGAGGCGGCCGCCGAGCACGCACGCAATATACGCGACTTCTTTACCTTTCGCACGCCCATCGCTCCCTACGATATTGCGAACCCGTCGCCCGGCGGCTGGGCGTGGCTGCAAAACTATCCTCAGGCTCCCCAGCGCGGCCCGACCGGTGAAATCGAACAGATCACCGTGGGGGTCGCGCAGAACTACAACGCGACCACACATCTTGCGCCGATGAGTTTCCCCGGCGCATTCGGGCGGAGCTACCATAAGGGAAAGCTGGACACCGGGCCGGATGCCGTGCGGCATGGTTATAACTTCGCCGAGCAGTGGGACCGCGCACTGGAAGTGAATCCTCCGTTTGTGTTCATCACCGGGTGGAACGAGTGGACGGCAGGATTTTACGAGGAGTGGGCCGGATACAAGGCCCCGCCTCCGATCTTTGTGGACGAGTTCAACCAGGAGTTCAGTCGTGACATCGAACCTATGCTGGGCGGGCATGGCGACGACTACTATTATCAGCTCGTCACCAACATCCGTCGCTACAAAGGTGCGCGCACACTGCTGCCCGTCACGCCTCGGGCGATCACAATGGACGGAAACTTCGACGCCTGGAAAACGGTAGAGCCGGAGTTCCATGACGTGGTGGGCGACACGGCGCACCGGAACGCACCCGGATATGGCCATGCGGGACCGTATGTCAATACAACGGGCCGCAACGATATCGTTGCCGCGAAGGTTACCTACGATGCCAGGAATGTCACTTTCTATGTGCGTACCCAGGACAAGCTGACGCCCCATACCGACCCGGACTGGATGCTGCTCTACATCAATGTAGGCGCAAACTATCATAAGGGCTGGCTGGGGTACGACTTTGTGGTCAACCGCAACGTCGGGGATCATACCACGAGCCTGGAGCGCAATGTAGGGGGCAAATACCAGTGGGCAAAGGTGGCGGGAGTCCGCTATGTGGTGCGAGGGAATGAGATGGAGATCGCCATCCCACGTTTGGCGCTCGGACTTACCCATCTGCCCGCGACCCTCGACTTCAAGTGGGCGGACCATTGCCACGCACGGGGCGACTGGACGGATTTCACCCTGAACGGCGACGCCGCGCCCGACGATCGGTTCAACTATCGCGCGAGGCTTGAGGCGAGTCCATAAAATCGCGATTGATTTTGCCCGCCAGCATCCGCGCCACGGGAAGGAAACCGGCCTTTTCCAGTGTCCTCCGAGATGCAATATTGGAGGGATTACAGCGTGCCGCCGGTACCTTTCCAGACTCGTAGCAGCCCCGCTTTACTTCCTGCACCAGATAACTGCCGAACCCCCGCCGCCGCGCGGGTTCGGAAACTTCCATGAAAATGTCGGCGTAGGGCGGGTTGTAATGGGTCAGCGCTCCAGCTGTCGCAATAACATCGCCGTTCGATTCTATGACCCATTCCCCGATCGGCTCATGGTGATGCGGGAAAACCGACACGATGTCTTCCGGCGTGGCATGCCGGAACAAACCGTCCGGACAGTCGAGATGGGTGGTGCACGCATCCTGGAACAGCACGTTCTCCACTTTAATGTTCTTCACGCAGTCGGTGAGCAGGGTCAGCATCCAGGGGATGTTCGTCTGCGCTTCCATGTGCGTCGCTTCGCTGACGGCCAGCAGTTCCCGGAACATGGGTAACGCGCTCGCACGCAATGCCGGAAGCGTATAAAACTCCATCAGCCGGCCCTTGTTGTATTTGTTCCAGACCGCCCCATATCCCCCGAGACGCCCGTCGACAAGGATCAGATACGGATCCGCGATCCCACGCGACAACGCGGAGTCGTGAATGATCTGGCAGTTCGCCTCCTGCCGATACAGCTCTCGCAGCGCCTCCACCTCTTTGAATTCCACCCGGGTTGCCTGTGGCTTCACTATACTTTGTCTCCTCCGTGATTAAAGTCCCGATAGGTTGGGATGCGCGTGGTGGAAATCCGTCAGGTTCTGCGCGAACCGCGCCGTATCCAGGAGCGTGTCTTCCTGATAGAGACGCCCGGTGAAAGAGAGGCTCAACGGTTCCCCTTTTTCATTCACACCCTGCGGGATGATGACCTGCGGATGGCCGGTGTAGTTCGTGAGGGCGAGCGTATATTCGCCCACACCGTTGGAAAGGAACAAATCCAAATCGCCCAATTCGCGTTCGAAGCGCTGCATCATTACCGATCGGGCACGCTGAGCCTGCACATATTCCACCGCCGGGATATGACGGCTGGCCCGGAAGGTCTCCGGCCAGTTGGAGTCGTGCAATTGCAGGATCTCCGGGCCACGCGTAAAGGCATCGAAAGCGGAAGCGGCTTCGACAGTCAACACCGTCAGCATAGCCTCTGGAGGCGGCGTGAAGCGAACCGGGCGGACTGCATCTCCCCTCGCTAAAAAGGCTTTCAATAGCGGATCGGTCGCCTCGCGGGAGCGGTCAGACGGATCTGCATCCGGCGCGATCAGATATCCGATCTTCAACGTTTGTTTGCGACGTGGCCGCCATCGGAAAGACCGCGACACAGAGGCGGGATCGCGGGGATCGGCGCCGCATAGCGCCGCAAACACCAGGGCGCAATCCTCCACCTCGCGGCAGATCGGGCCGACCTTGTCCATGGTATAGCTCAGTCCCATCGCCCCATACCGGCTGATACGCCCATACGTGGGGCGCAGACCGGTGACCCGGCAGACGTGGCTGGGGGAGACGATGCTGCCAAGCGTTTCCGTGCCTATCGCGAAGGCGACCAGGCCCGCCGCCATCGCCGAAGCTGACCCCGCGCTGGAGCCGCTGGAGCCCTCCGCCGGCTGCCACGGGTTTTTCGTCTGGCCTCGAAACCAGATGTCGTCCTGCGCCAGCGCTCCCATGCTCAGTTTTGCAAGCAGGATCGCGCCCGCCGCGTCCAATCTTTCCACGACGGCGGCATCATAATCGAACTGCTGATGGGCGTACGGCGCGGCGCCCCATGTGGTGGGTAAACCGTGCGTTGCAAACAAGTCTTTAAGACCGTACGGAATCCCATGAAGCGGTCCGCGATAATGGCCTTTGGCGATCTCGCGCTCCGCGTGTTCCGCCTGCTGCAATGCCTGTTCCTCCGCAAGCGTGATCACGCACAGCAAGGAGTCGCTATAGCGCTTGAGGCGGTCGAGGTATATCCGAGTCAGCGCGACAGGCGAGATCTGCCGGGTGCGAATCAATTGCCCCAGATCGCGCACGGGGAGAAACGCGATCTGTTCCGGGGTCAGCCTGGAGGCGTTCAATCCGCGCCGGGAAGTAGACCGCACGCTGACTTTGGAGCCATGCCGTGAGCCACCATCGCACGGAGTGAACACGGTCGGTGGCTCCAGGGTGTACGGGATCGGAGGGTCGCGGAGCCCTTCCCAGAGCTTTGGATAATTGCCGACCTCGTCCAGCACCGCCTTGCGCTCCGCATCGGAAAAGTTGATTCCAGCGATCTTTTCCGCCGATTTCAGGTCTTCAGGAGTGATTGATTCCATTGTGGCCGCTTCCACTTTCTGTTTCTCGTCTGCCGGCACGAGACCGCTTGCGGCAGCCGTCAGCAGACCTGCCAGCAGTTGCTTACGTGTGATTCCAGGGTCCATGCTTTGCCTGCGCGCCTCCGTTTTGGTTGCTCACTTATCTCACCCGTTTCTCCGTAGGCGCACGGAACGTGACTTGCTTGCGTAGGTTACGGCAGTTCTTTCACTGAAACCTGGCAAAGGTGAGAGACGTAGTCGGTTTTGTCGAACCAGTTTCCGCCTTTCGGTAGCGCCCTCGAAGTGTGCCGATGACAGCGTGTCACACGTCCGGGGCTATAGAGAGCCGTGATGAGAAAAAGCAATATATCTCGTGACATCATTGTCGGTGCGGGGCAGGAGATACGGCCGGAAGGTAGCGAAATGACGCAGGAACAACAGGAACCGTCCTTGACGCTCTGGATGCATGTTTGCCTGCGCTTGCTGTGTGGAAGCATTGCAGCATGTCTGTTCGGGCTGATCGAACATCTGGTGTGCGAAAAGGGAGCGGACTTTTACGGAATGCTGATTGCTTTCCTATGCGGCGTAACCTATGGTGCGGGAGTCTTCTTCGCATTGTTTGAGTGTCTCATAAATGTGCGTCGGCTGCAAGCACGCATCATGAAGGCGACGAAGTTTGCCATGCCGGGACATAAAAGGCATCGCGGCATTGTGGAGCTATTTCGCTTCCTCGGGGGAGTGCTCGCGCAGCCACACGCGCAGCGGCACATCCTCATCCGTGGGCGAATAAAAACCGTTTGCGTTCACGCCCCAACCGAGCATCTGACGGCGTATAGGATCGCTTTGCTCCCAGAGGGTCTGCACCGTCATGTCGTCTTTGGTGCGGATCCAGCGGTATCCGTAGCCATAGAACAGCACTTTGCGCGTGACATCGGACGCGTTGGGACTGGCGCTGTGCCATAGACGGCGGTCGAAGAACACGGCGGTTCCCGGCTTCGCGAGGACGGGAACGGCGCCTTTCGGCTGGCCGATCCCATCGGGGGAACGTTCCTGGGAATCGTCCAGGTGGCTGCCGGGTACGACCCAGAAGTTGCCCCGCCCCGGTTCGCTCGCGTCGGAAAGAAAGTAGGCGACTTTGAGAGAAAGGCGGGGACGAGGATGGCTTTCGATCTCCTGATTGACACGCCCGCTGTCCTGATGCCAGCCAAACGTTTTGTCGCCGAGCGGCTGTCCGGAGGGAGGCGTGACGATCAAGTGGGCATGGTAGAGATAGATGTTCCAGCCGAGCAGACCCCACACTTTCGGCAGCGTCTTCGGGTAATCGACGAGGTCCGCGAAGAGCGGATCTTCGGGAAGGAAGTTCGGGTAGAAAAGCGCCTTGCGAGGGTCCGCTCCGGCGGCGCACTCCCGTGCAAAGATGCGGTCGGAGGCGAGCGTGAGCGCAGTCACCTGCGACGGCGACAGTACGTTCTCAAGCATCAGCAGGCCCGTTTCGTTGAAGGAGCGCCGCTCCTCCTCGGTGAGGCGGTGGGCCAGGCAGTCTGGTTGCAAAGCTTTTCTCCTGATTCCCGGAGAACAATTACAGAACCCCGGGAATCGCGATTACGCATTCGGAGGTGTCCTACCGCGCTTCAAGATCAGCATCGTACGGGGAGGAACGGAAACCGGTTCGGTATCTGGACCGAAGGTTATTCCCCATCGCTGAGCGATTTGATGTAGTTTATCTGGCCCTCGTGATAGGTCATATTCCAGTAGGAATATACCGCGACCTCTTCCAGTGTCATCGGTCCCCAGGGCGATGTGATGCTCGTCTCAAGTTGATCGTCGCGAACGCCTCGAATGGCCGGAATCAACGCGA
>JBBRKX010000270.1:0-6714 GCA_038231675.1 Chthonomonadales bacterium
AGGCCGCCGAACTGCTCCTTTATTTGCGCAAACAGTCTCTCGATCTCGGCTAAATTCCCCAGATCGGCCTGAATCGCAACCGCGTTGCCGCCCATCTCTTCAATCGACGCGACAACCTCAGCTGCGGCGGACGCGCCGGTGTTGTAGTTGACCACCACGGTCGCCTCGCAGGCCAGCCGCCGCGCGATCGCGGCCCCGATGCCGCGCGAAGCGCCTGTTACCAGAGCGATCGTATCCATGGTTCAAGGTTTCCCTTCCAGCCCGGGCACGCATTTCAAGCAGAAGAACAGGCAGGCCCAACAGCCCGGTTACATTCAGCATGACGAGAGTCCATAACAGAAGCTGTCGAACGATGGTCGCGCCATTTACCTCGCCCAGCCGATGCACCCGCACGTTGCCGGGGAGATACGTCACCAGGAGGGGCCGTCCGGTCCAGTATTCGGAGTAACGTGAGCGTGGGATAGGAAAGCTATCTTCCACCGCCACATTCGCCACGCGATAGGCGTAGATGGCGCGTCCCATCGCCATGGTTGCAGGGAGACGGTCACGGCTGATCACGGTCGCCTGCAGTTTCTCTCCCTCGGTCTGCAGTTCCCGTACGGTCCCAAGATCCTGCACGCCGAATTTAAGCGACACGAGCAGGCCTACGATCAGGACCATGTAAAGGCCTTTCCGGAGAAACGGCCTGGATGCCACAGGGTTGTTAGCGCTATTATCTATCTCATGGGCCATGCCACTGGCGAGCATCGGAGCGAATATCACTATTCCCAACAGGGAGATGCCTGCGCCAAGGAGAGTGGAATCGGGGCCGATTGAAGAGGTAAGCGCCAGGGCGAAGCCAACGACCACAAGGAGAAGCCCAAACACGATGATGATGACACTCTGAGTCTGTTTCATAATGCTCTTAATCTGCCCGCAACGCTGAGGTGAGCGCCGCTCTGAAAGTTCTGGGCAGCGATCTTCCTTAATCATACCTGATGCACTCTAAGAAGATCCGCAGTAGTTCCCAAGCATTTTCTAGCATCCACGGGCGGTTAAAAGATTAGTTTTCCCAATTATGGAACTTTTCCCGAACGGGAAAAGTCTTCATTTTAGGAAAGGAGGAGTTATTTTCCTGAAAACGACCGATTTCCCAAACGAGAAAACTGTGGCTTCTAGGAAACCCTTACTTGAAGCAGAATTCATAGACTATCTATCTAACGGACATCTCAATTTTCCTCCTGCTCGTCTTCAGCTCGTAAACGTAGCACGTGGCGTTGACGCTGGATATGACGGAATCCTTGAAGCGGAATGGAAACAAGGCCACGCCCGTTATGTGTTTGAGTATAAGGCTAACAGCCAACCGCGTACATTGGAAGCCGCACAGTGGAAAATTCGCGCCATAGCTGAACGCGAGAGACTACTCCCTTTAGTAATTCTACCCTATCTTAGCGAACAGGCATTATCTGTATTAGAAGATCATGAAATCAGCGGTATAGACATGAGCGGGAATGGGTTGCTGATTGCTCCTGACTTCCGCATTTGGAGGACTGGAAATTTAAATCAATTTAAGGATAACAGGCCGATTCGAAATCCTTACCGTGGCGATAGCTCTATCTTTGCTAGATGTTTTCTGATTCGTCCTTCTTTTAATTCCCTAACCCAACTACAGGAATTCGCTCATACCCGCATTTTTGCCTTGGATGGGCATCCATCCTCAAGTAATCTAACCCTGAGCACGGCATCAAAAGTAGTTCAGGCCCTGGTTGACGAAATGGTTTTAGGCAGACAGGGCAACGCCATTCATTTACTGGATGCTCGGCGCCTCCTCTTATTCTTGCGACGTGGTTTTTCCAATGTCGCACGCCCCACTATTGTTGGAAAGACATCGCTTACACCATCCATGGTTTGGACTAAGTTATCAGAGGCTAGGGACAAAGATCAGTTGCGAAGTGTAGCAACCGGTATTGCGTCCGCAGGACATTATCGCCTGCTTTCAGGGGTAGATATGTTGTCTTTATATGTAAGCGACTCGAGCACGGCAAACGATATTCTTGAGGTTCGACCGGGCCGTGCATTTGCTAACATCCAGATCTTCGAGGAGCGTAAGCATGTCGTTTATTTTGATGCGCGGCCTGAGCACCATACCAGGTGGGCTTCCCCAATCCAAAGCTGGTTGGAACTTGCGAACGCGGGCCCACGGGAACAAGAGGCGGCGGAAGAACTGGAACGCCTTCTTCTAAACGGGCACGGAGAAACATTGTAGTGATCAACGAGATTTTGCTGCCTTACTTAATGGAAGTCGATCACAGCCTGAAGCTGAAGACCTTATCCTTTCGGGAGGCCTGGGCATACGGTTAAAGCAGTACTGTCTACGGGAAAGTAAGCAAAAAACGCTTATAGAAGAGATACCCGAGGCCCACGTGACGCAGGATATTGATCTCTTCCTAAACCTGAACATGTGGTTAAACAAGGCGGATGCCCTGGCATTTCGCGCTATGCTGTCTCGCATTGGCTATAAGGTCGCCCGTCATAGCTGGCACTTTAAGAAACCCTATCCTGATGTTCCAGACCGCTTCATAAGTTTGGAGTTCCAGGCACGTACGCCCTTGAAAGAGGAACCCGTCAAGGTACGTAATGGGCAGGTCGGCAGAGACATGGGAACAGGTCTCGCAGGCTTTCATACTCCGGAAGCTTTTGCCGTGGATGAGTCTACCTGTTCTTTATTCTGTGTAGACCCGTCTGGTAAACTGCGTGTCCCTCACCCATATGCCTGGTTGAATCTTAAAACTGCGGCGGCATACGATTGGCTACGTGAGAAAAACGAAGAAATCGAACCGAAAGTGTACCGAGAAACAGGCGTCAGCCGAAGACTTAAACACGTCTATGACGTGTACGTCTTAGTGGCAATGTTAACAGAACAGGAAAGAGAAGAAGCGATCGCGATTGCCAGTCGATACGAGGACCATCCCATTGCCTCCGACATGCGTAAGTCCGCTGTAATGCTTTACGCGGATCCACATGGAGAAGCCATTCGCGCAGCCGAGTTTTACGCACAACAGTCTTTAGGTTTTCAATTGCACATTGACCATAACCTATTTTGGGAAGAGGGTCTGAGACAGGCACTGGGTATTAAAACGTAAGCATCTGATCCAAGGGGTGAGTAGCCGGCCATTAACGAACTCTTTCACCGGTTGCGGACACGGCCTGCTCAAGAAGCAAAAGGAGCATAACGGCGAGCAAACAGTAGGACCAGAGCGGCCGTCCATGCTGCAGGACCGCAAGCCGATCCATGGAATCGGGTCCTGGATCCACCACAATCGCAGGCTGCCCCGATGATTTGCCGCGCAGGGTGCGGGGATCGAGGGAGCGCAGGTCGCTTTCCTCCGCATGGGGATTGACGGCCACGGCATCGAATACCTTTCCATCCGCCAGGAACCGATAAAAACCGCAATGCGCGACGCGTCTGATGAGCGCGACGCCGCTGGTACGGTCCACGACGACATGCTCCGGTTCGCCCGACGGGCCGAGCGCCTGCACAGATGCAGGCCGCTCCCCAGGCTCAAGCCGAACCGCCAGAGTGTCGCCTGGATGAACGTCATGAGACGCTTTCGACGTCGTCGCCATGCCGTTGAGAAACTCATGGATAAGAGGCGGAAAGATCGCCTGCCGCGCCAGGTCGCTGTCCCCGAGCGCAGGGGAGAAGTTACACAACAGAACGGTTCCGGCTCCCAGTGGGCCGAGCGCGGCGGCGAGCATCCCATTGTCGAAGCGCATGAGAACTTCGGCATCCTGGTTGGCCTTGCCGGTCGTCAAAATGTGGGTGAAGCGAACGGCGCTCAGGTCCGCTACGACCGGGTCTTTGAATACCTTCAGCAGCGGGCTCTCATAGCGTACATCCCTCAGCGTCAAAACCCCTTTGCCTGCCCTCTTAGCATCGAAAGGCGCGCGGGGCATAAACGGCAGCCCGGAGTCGCCGGGCACAAGGGCGGCAAAAGCGTGCAGTAGGGAAACATTCCGTGTGCCTGACAGAAATACGATCAGCGCCCCTCCGTCCGAAACGTAACGCCGCAGAAGCGCCAGCCGCACGGTTGGAAAGCCTTGAACGCCCGCCCACACGACCGCCTGGCAGCCGCTCAAATCGGACACTGTCATGTCGATGGGCCTTTTGACTGTCACCGTCACATCACCGGGCGCATCGGGGTTCGGCGCGAGCGCCCTGTACAGGAAGTATGCGCCGGTGTCGGCGCGAACGCTTTCGTCCGTCAGAAGCAGAACCTTTGTGGCGCGTTTTACCTCAACACCCAGGAAACGCACATCGTCCGCCTTCAGGGCATCGCCAGGCAGGCGCGCTATAACCAGGTAGCGACCAGGTGTCGGGAAGTTGCAGGAAAGTCGGACCGTGCCAAAGGAAAATGCCGGCACGAGCACGGAAGCCGGCTCACGGGCGGGCAATGGTTCCGACGCGGATAATTCCCCCCGGCGTTCCGTGCGAACGTCCATGGTCACGGGCAGAGTGCGAGCAACAGAAGATCCATTCCAGACTTCCGCCACGACGTTCGTTTCTTCACCCGGTCGCGGCGCGGGGGGATCGAGTGTAAGCCCCGTGATGCCCGCGTTCTCGCGCTGCCCGTCCGCCGCGTTCAGGAATACGACATCGACATCGCGTGGTACGCGATCCAGCTTCCCTTCCCGCCAGTTCGTCGTTTGAAAGTCGGAGGCGATCACCAGTTCCTTATGCGCGCCGTGCGATATCGCCAACTGTGCGGCCGCCGTGGACAGCGCGGCCGTCAGATTCGCACGTTCCAGGGTCGCCTGTGTGCTCTTCACGCCTTCCACCAGAGCCGCATAATCGTCGCCGGGCGCCGGTAAAAGCGAGCGCGGTCGGGCGTCCGCAAGCACGACGTTCGCCCGATCCCCTATTTTCAGGTCTTCCAGGATCTGCACGACCGGGCCGCGCACGCGGGCAAGCGAGGAGACTCCGGCGTGGGTATAGCCCATGGAAAGCGACGTATCGAGGACGATCACAACGGTGCGACCGGCCGGTCCGCCCTGTGCGAGCGGAGCGCGGGTGACGGGCTTAAGAAATGCGACCACTAGAAAAAAGAGCGCCGCCAGTCGCAGCAGAAGCAGCAACGGGCGGCGCACACGATACATGCGAGACTGGTTGGCGATCGATCGCTTCAGGAAGACGAAGGTGGGAAGCAGGATAATCGCTCTGGCCCGGCGGGTCAGCAGATGCAGAACAATGGGAACGCACAGAGCCGCGAAGCAGGGCCAGAGACCCGCATGAAGAAAAACGATCCCTGGCACTGCGTTTACCCGTCTCCTCTACAGTTTGACGTGCTGTCCGATGCGATTGACCGCTTCCTGCAGGCGCTCGCCATTCTTGTCCCCCACCACCGTGAGCGACATGCGGACATACCCTTCGCCATACTCACCATAACCCATTCCGGGGATGACAAGCACGCCTGCCTCCTCCAGAAGCAGTTTCGAGAACGACACCGAGGTATGCCCCGCCGGGACTTTCGCCCAGATATAGAACGTGGCTTCCGGCTTGCGAACGTGCCAGCCAAGCTTGTTCAGACCATCGCAAAGAATATCCCGACGCTGCTTGTACAAATCCAACGTCTTCTGATTATCGCCGTGCAGCAACGCATAGGCTCCCGCCAGCGAGACGGCCGGGAACTGCTTGCTGTCGATATTGGACTTCAGCTTGTTGAGCGTCGCGATCGCATCTTTGTTGCCGACCGCAAAGCCAAGCCGCCAGCCAGTCATATTGAACGTTTTGGAAAGCGAGTGCAGTTCGATCGCAACGTCCTTGCCGCCCGGAACCTGAAGCACGGAAGGCGGCAGATAGCCGTCGTAATGGACTTCGGAATAGGCCGCGTCGTTCACGATCAGCAGATCATACTGCTTTGCGAACGCGACGGCGTCCGCATAAAACTGAGGAGTCGCGATCGCGCCCGTCGGGTTGTTCGGGTAGTTGAGCCAGAGCAGTTTGGCTTTCTTCGCCACATCCGTCGGGATCGCGGTGAGATCGGGTAGAAAGCCGTTCTCTTCCAGCAATGGCATGATATGCACGTCGCCGCCCGCCATGAGGGTATTGACCTTGTACACCGTGTACGCCGGATCGGGCACGAGGGAAATATCACCCGGATCGATATAGGCCCAGGCCAGATGCGCGAGACCTTCTTTGCTGCCGATCAAGAGCAGGCTTTCCGTGCTCGCCTCGATCGCGACGCCGAACCGCTTTTCGAACCACTGCGCGGCCGCGTCGAGGAAAGGAGTCCATCCCGCGTTCGTCTCATCGTAGCGATGCGTATTGGGATCGTGGGTCGCTTTGCAAAGGGCGTCGATGATGGCTTCCGGCGTCGGCTGATCCGGATCGCCAATTCCCAGGTCGATCAGATCGCGGCCTTCCGCCAGCGCTTTACGCTTCAGCGCGGCGATCTCGCCAAACAGGTAGGGGGGTATTTTATCCAGTCGTTGTGCACGAGCAATCAAGACGCAATCTCCTTGGAACACCGTCTGCTCAGGGCAGAAAGGATCGTTCCTAATAGTCTACCCGCACACGCGGAGAATTGTTTTCATCCTAAATAGGCGGAATAGACAAAACCAGGCCGCAGCATCGTCTACGTAGTGAACGCTAGAAAAAAGACGGTTCGGTTGCGGTGTCGATATTCCGCTGGTGGGTCGCTCCAATGTCAAATATAGATAGCGATTGTCTTCAAC
>JBBRKX010000271.1:0-6707 GCA_038231675.1 Chthonomonadales bacterium
CGGCGCCGTCTATCCTAGCAGTGACGGTTCGACTCCAACCAGGCCTGAACCATTAAAATATCCCAGAGGTGGTATTGCCAGTTGATCTGCCCTGACAAGTGTTCGGACCACTTCTGACGAATTGGCGCGGGGTTGAAAAACCCTTCATTCTCCAGTCTCTTCTCGTCCAGGAGATTCTCAGCCCAATCGCGCAGTGGGCCGCGCAGCCAGGAACCAATCGGTATTCCGAACCCTGTTTTCGGCCGATCGATCAACTCCTTTGGCACATAGCGATAGAGCACCTCCCGAAGCGCCCATTTGCCCTTGCCGTGCCGTACTTTCTGGGACATGGGGAGCCGCCAGGCATATTCAAAAATACGGTGATCCAACAGTGGCTCCCGTGCTTCCAGGCTCACGCCCATGCTGGCGCGATCTACTTTGACAAGGATATCGTCCGGGAGATACGTGACTGTATCCAGGAATTGCATCCGCAGGGTGAAATCGCGTAGATTTGCCCATTGGCTCCGATCCGTAAAGATGCTTGAAGGTTCGTGAGCGCCCCGGACCATGCACTCGGGATGCTTCCAATGGGAGAGAAGCCCATGATACATCGCATCGGCATTCGGGAGGCCGAGTACCTCCGCCAACTTGAGAATCTGATCGCCGGGCCTCCGTTGCCGCGCACCCTTTGGGATGAACATCATCATATGACCCAGTAGGCTATCCCATATTTTCGGGGATACCGCCGTCAGGGCAGAGGCGGCGGCGCGTCGAACGCCGGACGGCATCCAGCCTATTTTTTGCCATACTTGCCGGCCCAGAAAGTAACGCGTGTAACCCGCGAAAAGCTCGTCCCCGCCGTCTCCGGAAAGGCTCACCGTTACAGACTGTCTGGCCATTTCGGAAACAAGATACGTCGGAATCTGCGATGAATCCGCGAAAGGCTCATCATAAAGCGTAGGCAGCTTGGGAATGACGGCCTGCGCTTGTTCCGCAGAAACATACAACTCGGTATGGTCGGTTCCCAGGTGGCGCGCCACTGCTTTCGCATAGTGCGCTTCATTGTAGGCGTCGTCATGGAACCCGATGGAAAACGTCTTTACCGGCCGGGCGCTCTGCGCCTGCATCATGGCGACGACGACGGATGAGTCCACGCCACCGGATAAAAACACGCCAAGCGGAACGTCGGCCACCATACGCAATCCGACGGCATCGCGCAGCAGAGAGTCCAACCCATCGATCGCTTCCCTGTCTGTCCCGGTGAAAGGGTTTCGTATGCCCTCCTCGGCAACGGAGCGCGCCGACCAGTAAGCTGCCGGCACGGCGTCTCTCCCGGCAGCGCCATCGACCGTAAGGATAGTCCCTGGCGGCAGCTTGGAACATTGCTGATAAACGGTGTAAGGGCATGGAATATAGCAATGTCGCAGCATTAAGGCAAGCGCGTTTCGGTCTATTTCGGGCCGAAAGGCCGGATGAGCGCGCAGCGCCTTGAGTTCCGAACCGAATAACAGGACGTCACCCGCCCAACCATAATAAAAAGGCTTGACGCCCAGCCTATCGCGAACGAGATGCAGTCGGCGGTCCTGGCGATCCCAGAGCGCGAATGCAAACATTCCGACAAAGGCCTGGACTGCCTTCTCGAGGCCCCAGGCTTCGATTGCGCCGAGCATGACTTCTGTATCGGAATGACCTCGGAACGCTGGAGCGGAGCCCTCGGTAACCAATCTCGCCCGTAGTTCGGCAAAGTTATACACCTCGCCGTTAAATGCGATGACGTAACGGCCCGAGGCGGAAACCATGGGCTGATGTCCGGCGGGGGTCAGATCCACGATGGCCAATCGGCGAAATCCCAGTGCGATCCCCGCCTCTTGATCTACCCACTCGCCCCGATCGTCGGGCCCGCGCAGATAGAGCGTGGACGCCATCCGTTCCACCACGGCGCGCAGCTCTTCATTCCCAGTCGCCCCGCTGAAGTCGAGGAAGCCCGTTAAACCGCACATCCGGTTATTATCTCCTGGTACAGGTTGCCATATCGTCGTGCGATTACCGGCAGGCTAAAGCACTCTTGAACGCGTTCACGGGCTGCTTCGCCAAGACGCCGCCGTCCCTC
This sequence comes from Chthonomonadales bacterium, assembly GCA_038231675.1. Taxonomy (GTDB): domain Bacteria; phylum Armatimonadota; class Chthonomonadetes; order Chthonomonadales; family Chthonomonadaceae; genus JBBRKX01. Next base: position 2,090 of record JBBRKX010000271.1, read on the forward strand.
GGACCCGGCGGTCAGCATCTTTTCCCAGGCATCGGCGAATGCTTCCGGGACCATGGCGGGCACGACCTCGCCGGTATCGCCTACGATGAAGGCGCTATCGCCTACGTCCGTTGTAACGCAGGGGACCGAGCAAGCCATGGCTTCTCCCAGAACATTCGGAAATGCCTCTCCCGCATAGGAGGTAAGTGAGGCTATATCGAACGCCGCAGTTAGTCTTGGAATGTCGTGCCGAATCCCCAGCAGATGGACGTTATTTTGAACATTACCTTCTTGCAACCAGCCGGCAAGCGTAGGATTATCACGGGTCAGGCCGGCGCCGCACATCACAAATTGTACCTCCGGATAAGCTCTGTGCAATAGAGCCGCCGCGAGAACAAACGTCCTATGATCCTTTTGTGGGTGGAAACGACCGACGATACCTATGAGAATCGCCGATTCCTTCAATCCCAACCCATGTCGCACATCGGATCGAGCGGCAGGGTCCGGGCAGTATGCGGAGAGGTCGAACCCGTTTGGGATGACGGTTAACAGGGAGGAAGCATAACCGAGAGCCGCGTGTTCTTGTCGGGCAGCTTCCGCGCAACAGACGATCCGGGTGGGAAGCCAGTGAGAAGTCCAGGCGCATAACCGACGGGTCAGAATCGTAGAACGCTTGGCGCTCGCTCTGTCCAGGGTGCTGTTGCGAATGCCCCAGGCCACGGGAATGCGACCCGCGAACCAGGCCGCAAGGCCTCCCAATAGATCGGCATGATACATCCATGTCTGAATGACGTCGGGGTTTTCCTGTTTGAGCCGGCGGACGAGCGCCATGACGGCGCGTGGTCCGGCCGTTCCAGGCCGCATGCAGAGAGAGTGGACGGGAATCCCCAGTTGTCGGATCTTCTCGCCTACGGGTCCCTCTTCCATCAAAGAGATGACCTGGGGCTCGAACTCCGAGCGATCCGTATGAGACAGGAGCTTGTACAGCATGGTTTCCGCGCCACCGGTGCCCAATCCCGTGATAATGTGCATGATTCTGATCATGCCGGAGAGTCCGCAACGGAGAGAATGGGATCCTGCGCATACGCGCTGCGCCGTCGCCCGGCGAAAATGGCCAGGCCTACGCCGAGAAATGCAAAGTAGTAGCCTGCAACTCCAGGGGAAATCGTTCCTCCCTGCAACATGCCTTCAAGCAGCTTGTCAAGCGTAGTCATGGCCACGAACATCTTCAACCCCTCACTGCTGGTCTTGATACGAAAAGGGATCCCTATCGCCAGAGTCGCCCACACGATCAATCCGTAGACGGCGACAAGGAAGGGAAGGCCATAATCCACCAAAATATTAACATAATCACTGTCCGTGGGGCGGACGAAATGTCCTATTCCGAAAATCACGGCAGGCAGGGAATCCTGCATGGGCGCGAGGTTGAACACATTGTTCGAGAACCGTTCATTGAAACTCTCGTCATGAGTCACGCCAAACAATACATTGAACACCATGAGCGCACGCGAAAGTGGCCCGGAATAGAGTTCGGAGGGAACAACGAGAAATGCCAGCGAAGCGACCGGCAAAATCACCAACCCGCGCAGCACGCGCGGATTCAGTACGGCATACACCAGCCACGACAGCAGGAGCAGAAGCGTCGAACCACGGTTCGACGTCAGGATGAGCATAAGGGTAGTCAGCAGCAGACAAAGATTGATCGTCAGGTTCTTTTTACGATAAAACAGGAAGTAGTTCAACGCGATGATCAGGAATGATCCTAAAAGATTGGGGGAAAAGTAAATGCCGCTTACGCGCAAGATATCGATCCGAAAATAACCAAAAAAGAGCACCCAAACGGGAAGGACACGCACAATGACCAGATAATGAAGCACCGAATAAAGAAGGGTCAGTACGATGAACGCCATGAAGGAGCGGTGAAGAGGACCGAGTTCCTCCTCCGTCTGGTACAGGATGAACGCCAGCAAAACAACCGCCAGAATCCCCGGAATAAATTTATTCGCGTTCTCGGGGTAACCGATCAGTACATTGCGGAGACTGATCAAAGACCAGGCAACCAGAAGACCAATCACGCTCAGTACCACCGATTTGGTCGCGGGCGACCTGCGCAGCAAGAAGAGCGTGGGAATCAGTAAGATGACGAAAACGCCCAGCGACAGTTTCAACTGCGGGAATTTTGTGTCCACCAACGTGCCGATCGACACACTGTATAGGAACAGAAACATAGGGAATATGTAAGTGCCGAGCACTTGCCGGATCGTCATTCTATCCTCATAAGGTATCCCCGTGAAGCAACTTACATTGCAATTCAGGCAGGGCACACGACCTTCGATGGAGCCATATCGCATCACCGTCCGTTGGAGCCCTGGTCGGCATCCACGCGGATCTTATCCTTCACGCAAACTGCGCGCAAGTGGCAAAAGCAGAAATTCGGTCTCTTCCACCAGATGCTCTACGCTGAAATGGTCGACAATCTGCTTACGCGCAGCGCGTCCTATCTCGCCTCTGTCCCGCATAAACATCTTGTTGCACGCTTCCGCCAGCGCAGGCGCGTCGCCGGGAGGCACGATTTCTCCCAGATCCCCAAGGATCCACTCGCTGTCGCCGCCCCGGGTGGCAACGCAGGGAACGCCCGTTGCCATGCACTCGCCGATCACATTCGGGAAGCCCTCGCCGAACGCGGAAGACGAACACATCAGATCAAGCGCATTATATACCGAGGGCATGTCCTGCCTGAGCCCCGCCCATATCAGCCTGGAATCCAGGTCAAGCTCCGTCGCCAATGTACTAAGCGCGGCACGATATTCCGCAGTGCCTTCCCCAACACAGACAAATCTAGCCTGCGGCATGTTTTTAGACAGGATCGCGGCCGCGTAGAGAAAAGTAGGATAATCCTTCATGGGATCGAGCCGGCCAATTCTGCCGATCAACAGCTCCGATTCCGCCACGTTCCATTCCTCACGGACACGCCGGCGCTCGGATGGATCCGGTCGGAATCGATCCGTTGAAATGCCGTTGGAAATCACGCGAATCCTGTCGGCGGGATAACCTCGGCTGATGCAGTGATCCCGGCCGGCGTGTGAGTTCGAGATGATCAAAGCCGGCACACGCGCCAAGCGCTTTTCCATAAAATAGAGCAACCCGCCTATACGGTCATACCTGCTTAAGTCCATATTCGATGCGCGCACGCCCCATACCAGCCGACAGCCGGACAGCACCGGCTTCAAGAGGGCGCTGAATACATTTGCTGCGGGCATGTAGCTGTGCAGCACCTGGGGGCGCTCGGACCGAATTGCTCGCACGAGGCGCAGCAGAAAACGCGGTATGTCCCATCGGCCTTTTTTTTCCAGGATCACGACCCGGACGCCCGCATCATGGAGCTCGCGCTCGAGATCGCCATCGGAGTAAAAGACGAGGACGGTTACGGCGTGTCCGCGCTGATGGAGAGCAACCGCCAGAGAAACAAGCTGCCGTTCCGCGCCGCCACGATTAAGCGAGCGGATGAACAAAATAATGCGCGCACAATGCAAAGGGGAGCCGGTCGTCATGCGTGTGAATCGCCTGTATGGCACCTCTCGAAAACAAGCTGATTGCATCCATGGCCGCCGCCACATGTGGTCATTTTACAAAGCTCATAACCCCGTTGACGAAAAAAGTCGAGTAATTGTTCAGGCTTTGCCACTTCGAATGGATATCCGCCGGCCCAATCCACTAGGTCGAACCACAACGACATTCCACGTCCTCGCGTTTTTCGCTCCATACGGGAAAAAGGGTTTTGTAATCGCGCCATTCGGATGGCCGCAGTGCGTAATTCCCAGCATGCTCCCAACCCGAGCGTCATAAGGAACCGGATAGGAACCGGAGATTGATTATACACTTTCTTGAACGTGGTCCATCTCTGGCTTGCGCCGCCCTGGTCGTTGTAGATGGCGATAAAGAGCTTGCCGCCCTGCGCCACCGGCAGCGCGGCATTTTCCAGTGCCGCCCACATCTTTCCCGTATGATGCAGCACTCCCCATGAATAGACTACATCGAACTTGCCCAGGGAACACACATAGTCCGCGTCCAGGGCGGAACCCTCTTCCACCGTCCAGTTCGCATCGTTTTCGAAATAGCGTCGCTTCAGTTCGGCGGTGCATGCCGTGGAGTTCGGATCGTAGTCGAAGGAATGTACCCGCGCGCCTAAGCGTCGCGCCGCAAGGCTGAAGAGGCCGCTTCCGGAGCCGATGTCGAGAAAGCTCTTGCCCTGGAGGTCGTCTACTTCCAGCATGTGCCGCAGCGAGAGTTCGGCCTCATGAATGCGTTCCTCGTCGAGCAGCGAAAGGAAGCGGTTCCAGTTCTTTCCGAACTCGAAGCGCTCTCCTTTGTTCACCTCCAAAGCGTGCTCTGACATAAAAGAAACTCCAAAATATCGCGTGAAAATTATTTCCCAAAAACGTCCCGCGCGGCGGCGGACAGTTCAAAAACGAATTGGTTGCATCCGATGCCGCCCGCGCATGTCGTCATTCTCAGAAGTTTATAGCCCCGCGTACGATAGAAATCGAGCAATTGTTCGGGCTTCGCGACCTCGAACGGATACCCACCGACCCAATCCACGAGATCTCGCCAGGGAGACATTCCGCGGGAAGAGGTATAC
>JBBRKX010000272.1:0-6707 GCA_038231675.1 Chthonomonadales bacterium
AAGTGTGCCATCCTTGAAAAGGATCGGCGGATTAATCCTGAGCGGGGACGTTGAGGCGAAACGCAAGGGGCGGTAAAGATGCGCGTGCTACTCATTGAGGATGAAGAGGCCATCGCCGACGAGATTCGCGAGGGCCTGGAAGAAGAGCATTATCGCGTTGACATCGCCGCAGACGGCCGCACAGGCTTACGTATGGCGGACGAGGGTGGCTATGCCGTAATCCTGCTGGATGTGATGCTGCCAGGGTTAAGTGGATTCGAGGTGTGCAAGCAACTGCGTGCGCGCCAGGACCTGACTCCTATCTTGATCCTCACCGCGCGCGACGCTCCTCCGGAACGGGTGCGCGGACTGGACCTGGGAGCAGACGATTACCTGCCTAAACCGTTTGACTTCCCCGAACTTGTCGCCCGTGTACGCGCTCTGCTACGCCGCGATAAACTCCACCGAACCCGGGTAATCCAGATATCTGATCTAGAAATAGATACCGGAGCCCGTAGGGTGTTTCGAGCCGGTCAGGAACTGAACCTGACAGATCGCGAATACACGTTGCTGGAGGCGCTGGCTTCTCATGAGGGGCGTGCGCTGTCGCGCGATTTCATCCAGGAGCGCGTCTGGGGAGATGATGAGGCGCTCGCGAGTACGGTGGACACCTGGGTCTATCTGCTGCGAAAGAAAATCGATGCGCGGCACGACGTCAAGCTTATCCAGACCATTCACGGCGTTGGATATGCGTTGCGTGGTCCTTCCGGCGGGAGAAAACCATGAGGATGCTCCCCTATCCTCGCACCGTGCGGGCGCGGCTGACGCTGTGGAACGTGCTTGTTCTGGGTTGCGTGCTCCTGGCCCTGGGGGGCATACTTCGAACGATCGTCGCGCGCAACCTTCTTGCCTCCGTCGACGCCGATCTGATAGCAAGGGCCGCCCATCACGTCGGTTTCTGGGCAAACATGCCCCCACAAGGCTACAGATCGTCCCCGCTTCCTCAAAATCAAGACCCACGTGAGTCGCGTAGAGGGAACAGAGGACCGAATCGCTTGCAGGATAGACCCTGGTCGCTCCCCATGCCGTGGCAACGCCAGACCGATGGGCATACGGCAGCCCCAAGGTCGAATGGTCCGCCCCCCGAACCTGTTGGGAAAAGGACCCCCTGGCAGACGCCGGTAGCCGAGCGGGTGTATGATTTGAACGGGAGGGAAAGCTGGCCAGCCCATAAGTATACGTTTCCCTGGGATCGCCATGCTTTCGATCGTGCCGCCCGGGGACAAGCGACTTTCTCCGAGGCCTTCGACGGCGACATCCCCCTCCGCGTGTATTCCGCACCTTTGCGTCTCAGGTCAAAACAGATTGCGGGTGTCGCCCAGATAGCCTCCTCAACGGAGCAAATCGAACACGCGCTTAGCAACCTGGATAAGGCGCTGCTAACCCTCGTGCCTCTGGGGTTGGCAGCCGCGTGGGGAGGCGGCATGTTCCTGACAGGGCGCATGTTGCGGCCATTGCGCGAGGTCACTCGCGCGGCAGGGCATATCGGGGTGGAGGACCTCTCGAAGCGGCTCGCGGTCGGTGGGGAAGATGAGTTCTCGGAACTTGCCGCCACATTCAACGGGATGCTGGCCCGTTTGGAAGTCTCGTTCGAACAGCAACGGCGCTTCACCGCCGACGCCTCTCATGAATTGCGTACGCCCCTTACGGTCATCAAATCCGTTGCCAGTCGGTTTCTCTCCCGAAAGGATCTTCCCGAGGATTATCGGAGAGGGATGGAGCGACTTGACCGAGCGGCAGCCATGATGGATAGGGTAGTGAGAGATCTCCTCCTGCTCGCTCGGTCGGATGCAGGACGGTTGGAACTTCACCTCTGCCCCACGCCGCTTGCCGAAGTACTGGATGCGGCCATCGCATGCATGCCATTGGAGGGCGCCCCGACGCTTAGAAACGAAGTCATGGGCTTTTCACATATCATCCACGGTGACCAGAATCATCTTACTCGTCTCTTCATGAACCTGCTCGATAACTCCGTGCGCCACACTCCTGCAGCGGGCAGCATCACCGTATCGAGTAGGCGGGAAGGCGCCTTCGTAGTGGTCACGATTGCAGATACTGGAACAGGCATCCCTGCTGAACATTTACCTTATATCACGGAACGCTTCTATCGACTGGACGAGGCACGGGCACGGGCGCAAGGGGGCACCGGTTTGGGACTAACGATCTGTCGGAGTATTGTCGAGGCACATGGAGGAGAGATGCACATCGAGAGCGTCGAGGGGCAGGGCACCACGGTTGTCGTCTTCCTCCATGCCATCGATACATCGCGCCGATGATCCTGTATTGGAACGACCGGCTCGTATACGGGAGGATTTATGCCTGCCACGACGAATATTCTCTGCGGTCGTCCCATCGGAACGCCCGCCGGAGGATCTCATGCAAACGCATTTTGGTCTCTTTATTATGTTCATGGCCGGCATTTTGCCGATGGCGCCCGCCGCTGTTATGGCTCAGCAATCCCCTCGCTCACCTCAAACACGCACTGAAAAGCAAAGCGTGTTCGGTTACGACCCATCCCCCGACTTCAGAAAGTACGATCCCCAATATCGAGATAAGATCAACAGTCCCACCAGGTTTCGAGCGTATATGGACCGCCTCCTGATCGCCGATGTCGCCCGCACGGGCGAGGATACGCGGACCGAGTTGAACCTCGGAGGCACCGATCTGGTGCGCCTGATTCTGGGGAAACTGCCTTCGGGGTATGCCTTTCATCCTCAACTCAAAACGACACTTCTGGAGTATCTGGACGACAAATGGCAGGATCCCAAAACCGGTTTCTGGGGCACCTGGTACCAGACGCCCGGCGGCATTCGCAAGACCGCCGACATGAGTACGACGTTCCATATCATGCACTACCGCGACGGTAAGATAAAGCACTGGCCTCAGATAATCGCGACCACGCTGGCGATGAAAGATCTGGAATGGCCTTATGGCTGGATGCAGGAAGGCAAGATGTCCGACCATCATAACTATGATGTCGTGGCGCTGTTTCATTACGGCTGGAAAGTTATGTCTCCTCACCAGCAGATGGAAGCGAAAGCCCAGATTCAAAAAATGCTTGATTTCTGCCTGACGCAATCCCTCCGCCCCGATGGCTCGTTCAATCTCAATGACGAAGGAACGATTGGCGAGAGCTTCGAGTTTCCGTGCCTTTTCCTCTATGAGATCGGCTTTTTCAACAAAGAGAATCGCTACTGGACGAATGCGAGTTTTCCGAAGGCGAAAGAGATCGCGAAACGGATCTCCCGTAAGATCAAGGAGCTAAAACTTGATGATCCGGAGACCGAGGTCGCCAGGCTGATCGTGGACAGCGCGGATTGAGGCGGTCCGAAATTTGTTTGACATCAGCAGGGGTCGCTTAAGTCTTTCAAAAAAATAAACTGACACTCCTTGACAACTACGAAGACCTTCGTATATAATATGTACGAAGGTCTTCGTAGTATATGTGTCGTTATTCATCGAGGAGGAAGCCTGTATGAGGCAAGGCCCCATTCCCAACCCAACTGATGCGGAACTCAGCATACTTCATGTTCTCTGGCGGCACGGTCCCTGTACAGTGCGCGACGTGCATACGCAGCTCTCCCGTAAGCGCGATATGGTCTACACGACTGCCCTGAAGTTGCTGCAGATCATGGCGGAAAAGGGATTGGTGGTACGCGACGATAGTGCGCGTGCGCATGTTTACCGCGCGGCATATTCGGAAGAAACAGCCCAGAGGGGCTTGCTGGACGATTTGATGCGACGGGCATTCGATGGTTCGGCACACAACCTGGTTATGCACGCCCTGGGGACCCATAAGGCGTCGCCGGAAGACCGGGCCGAGATTCGCCGACTGCTCGATTCCTTGGAAGAGGAGGACGCATGAGTACGCTCCATTCTTTGCCGACTTGTTCGTTGGTACACGCATTAGGAGCCGCGCTCCTGCATTTTCTCTGGCAAGGTCTGCTCGTCGCCGGGTTGCTGGCGTTCACGCTTCGTGAGCTTCGTCACTGTAGCGCCCAGGCACGCTACCTTGCCGCGTGCACGGCTCTGGTCCTGCTGGCCGCCTGCCCCTTGGTGACCCTGATGTCTTTGCATGCGCCCTCCGCCCCACGGCACGGCTACACACAATCTCTGCCGAAACCACAATCACATGCCGCGCTGCCCTCCAATGTCTTTCAATCACCCCCCCTGTCCAATGCCACGCCTGTCATCGCCCATTTCCAGCAGGCATTAAGCACTATCCGCGCGATCGCTTCGCCGACCAACAATCCACTGTATCCGCCTCTTGTAGCGGCATGGCTGGTGAGCGTCCTTTGTCTTTCTCTTCGCCTCCTCGGAGGCTGGCTGCGCGTCTGTCGGCTCACCCGATGCGGGCTTGGCAGCGTGGAGAGCAACCTGCAGGACAGGGCAACGGACATGGCGCGCCGAATGGGCATCGCGCGACCTGTTCCTATTGTCGCCTCCCCATGGGTTTCTGTTCCTTCGGTCATTGGCTGTTTGCAAGCTATGGTTCTGCTGCCAGTCAGTGTGCTCACCAACCTGCCTGCCAGGCAGATCGAGGCCATCCTGGCTCACGAACTTGCACATGTCCGCCGGTATGACTATCTGATCAACTTGCTGCAGACTGCTCTGGAGACGCTGTTGTTTTACCATCCGGCCACCTGGTGGGTATCTCGGCAAATCCGCCACGAGCGCGAGAACTGCTGTGATGATATGGCCGTGCAGTTCTGTGGGAGCCGCGTCCTCTACGCACGGGCCCTGGCTGCCCTGGAAGACCTGCGCTGCCCACCGGCTTCCTTTGCCATGGCGGCGAATGGGGGAAACCTGTTGCAGCGTATCCGCCGCATCACGGACAGATCGCAGCCATCCACGGATTTATTGCACTCTCGGGGGCAGGCAGTCGTCGCGTCGCTTATCCTGACGGCTCTGGTGGGCGTGGTGGGTTTGCCCGCCGCGTTGGTGCAAGCCAGCAGTTCCTCTCCTGAAACACGCTCTCCCGTGCAGGCTCTTCGAATAGACGCCCGGAACCGATTGGCGCCAGACCAAGCGCAAGGGATGGCGATCCATGGAGGTCACACGAAACCATCTTCTGCTCTGTTGCAACCTCTCACAGTACACGTGGCAGGCAAGCAAGAATCCTTCCTTGCAGGCTCTTCTCGTGCTGCCCGCACAACATCTGGCGATCCAGGTAATCCGCGTCTAGTTACGGCTCCATACGTGCCTTCTTCCGGCGCGGAGGCAAGCAAAACGTTTGGATCAGGCGCTCCTCATGCCGATGCAGGGAAAGCAATGTGGTCAGCTTCCGCGTCCAGCGGCTTCCCGCAAGCAGGCGCTAACCACATGCCTTCCGTCCCAACTTTCCAGGAGGCGAGCGCCGCTCCCGGTGCGTTCGCGGAGCCACGGCAAGGCGTCCGCGACCCTGGCGGAGACCCAGGTAGTGAGCAGACTGATTCCGCACCCAGACCTTTTGCAGAAGCGGACAACTCCCCGGTGCTTTCCGGGAAATCGGATGGTGCTCCGAGCTTGCCTGGTGGCGGAGCGAGTGGCGATGCGGGAGCCCCCAAACCGATGGAGCAGCCTGACACCGGGGATCGCTTCGGGCGAGCCGGAGATACAGCGGCAGGTTCAGCCATTCCTTGACTGCCTCGATCCAGAGATCGAAAATCGCTTCGATAGAGCGGGAAATACAGAGGACAGAGGCTACAATTCGTCCTCTCATTCGGTGCTAATAGCTACTATCGCAATCTTTACGGCAATCCTGAACCGCTGATTGAGTTATGGCCGCAACAGAACCTGCCTGTTGAATTGGAGGAACCATGCAAAAAGGCTATTTTCCATTTGTTTTGCTGGCGGTCTTTCCGCTTATGGTCATGACACGCGATATACGTGCTTTCAAGGAGAGTAGGAGCGGAAAGGACAGGCAAGATAAGGAGCGTCCGCCCTCCTCGCAGCCTGTGCCTTTGTATCGCGTAGGTCCAAACGTGCGCGTGAGCACGGACCACCCCACAGCCACGTATGCCGAAGTTACATTGGCCGCCCATCCGAAAGATGCGCGTCGTCTGCTCGCCGCCTCCATGTATCTGAAGAAGGATGCGAAAACGTTCAGCCTCGCTGTGTATGCGTCTCAAGATGGCGGAAGAACTTGGAAGGTTTCGTTGGACCGTGCTGAAACGAAGCCTGTCCAATTCTTGGACCCGGCCTTCTCCTACGCTTCGGATGGAACGGCTTACTTTGTTAATATGCGCACATGGGGAGATTTTGGCGGGGAGAAAAGCAACCATCTCCAATTTGCCAGAACGATGGACAATGGCGGAACCTGGAGGGAAGCCCCCCTGGTGTCCGGCACCAATGACCGTCCCTGGATTTCGGTCGATGATACCGGCGGGAAATATCGCGGGAGGCTCTACTGCAAATACAACGGCGGGCTCATGTACTCTTCGAACCAGGCCAGATCCTTTCAGTCTTCTCAAGGCTATGCTGTTTTGGGACGCACGCCTGGAATGGGAAATGCAGTCGTTCTTTCTCAGGGGGAGGTCGTTGCCCTTTCCACCAATCAAGCGCTTTCCGTCGCAGGCAAACCTGACACGGTGCTAGCTGTGTCTCGTTCCAGCAATGGCGGAGCAACTTTCGAGAAAGCCATTATCGTAGCGCGTTATCGCTACCACATGGAGACAATGCCTGCCCTG
>JBBRKX010000273.1:0-6707 GCA_038231675.1 Chthonomonadales bacterium
CGACCTGCAGGCGCTTCAGGTCCGCCACCACAATCAGGGTCGGCGCGGAAAGGCCCGCAGCAAGGGTTTCCCCTTGTTGAGACGCAAGCTGCAGCACGGTGCCCGATATAGGCGAACGGATCAGGGTCTTATCCAGTTGCGCCGCCGTATAGTCGACCTGGGCCTTCGATGCCAGTACGGCGTCCTGAGCCTGTTGGATATCCTGTACTTTCAGACTGTTTTGGGTAATGTTCCCGAGTGCAAGCTGGAGGTTTGCCTGCGCCTGCGCCACCTCGGCGCGGGCCGTTTCCACATCCGCCATCTTGGACTGGTCCGAATAGGTGCCCGCCTGCGCTGTTACCAGGGCAGCCCGGGCAGAGGCGACACTCTGCTGCGCGGAGGCCACCTGGTCCTTGGCTGCCTGCAGATTCGCCGCCGCCTTATCTTTGACTAGGCCGATATTCTGCTGTGCGGAAGTCACCTGGGATTGGCTGAGATCGTTCGCGTTCTGAGCGGCGTCGACGACGCTTTGCGCCACAAACCCCTTGGCGAAAAGCGTCTGGTTCCGCGTCAAAGTGATCTGAGTCAGGGCTGCGGTCGACTTTGCCTGATTCAGTTGTTCCTGCGCGGTTTGAATCTGAAGGTTTGTGTCCGCCTGCACCTGCGCCAGATTGGATCTGGCGGTGGAAAGCGCTGCCTGACTTACGCTGACGGCGGCCTTTGCCTGATTGATAATATTCGGCGTGGTGGAAGTCTGCAGCTTCGCTGCGGCCTGGGTGGACGCAAGCTTCATCTGAGCGCTGTTGACGGCGGCACGCGCTTGATTCACCGCACTGGCCGTCTGCGTCCGCTGCATCCCCAGTCCGCCCGCCTGCTGGGCCTCCTTGGTCTGAGCCGCCGCAAGGTTACTTTGTGCTTGCCGAAGCTGCGCATCGAGATCCGGAAGCTTTAGTTTCGCGATCAGCTGCCCCGCTTTGACCTTGCTGCCGACGTCCGCGTACAACCGCTCGATTGTGCCGGTGATCTGAGACCCAATCTTGACTTCCGCTCCGGTCTGCGCGGTGACACTGCCCGTGGCCGAGACCGACTCGTTGAGATCGCCGCGCGTGACGACCCCTGTCAACAGATTCGCGGTCGGGTCCGGCGCGGGATGGGTCTTGACCCAGCCCCACCAGCCGCCCGCCGCAAGGATAAGCACCACGACGATAGGCATGACACGGCTCTTCTTTTTAATTCGTCGATGGACGCCCGCCGCCGTCGGCGCTTGTGCTGTTGCCATGTTCTCTCTTCTCCCTGGCTTCTAAGCCGGATGGATGCGCATGCGGAAAATCGGCATGCGACCCTAAATAATGATTTCCAGACGCCGCATGGTCGCATCCGTCCTGTTGGATTCCATGCGCGCCCCGGCGAGGGCAAGGACGTTTACCGCCCGCAGGAACTCTTCCCGTTCCGTGGTGTCCAGGCCGCTCCATAATTCGCCGAGATGCGCAATACGTTTTGCGCGCCGCTCTCCCACGAGCCTTTGTCCTTGCTCGGTCAGCCTTAACCGGACTACGCGTCGATCGGAGGAGTCGCCCAACCGCTCGGCCAAACCGTGCCCGATCAAGCGGTCCGCCGCCTGGGTCAGCGCGTTCTGACGCACGCCGAGCCTCTCGCTTAGACGCCCCATTGTCTCGCCGGTAACAAGTATGTGGGAATCGTGCGATTCATCATGGAGTGCATGCACAAGGCGCAACTGCGCTACCGGCAGGTCCATCAACGGCGTTTCAGGGTCGTTATGGTCCATCAACCGCCGAATAATGCGCGGTAAGGTCCTCTCCAGCCAGGGGAGCACGGTCTCGCTCGTAGGGGAGGGACACATAAGATAGTCTTCGTTGATCATGGCGGTTACGCCTTCCGTTCCACCGGACCTCGGCAACCGCCCGAGCCCGGAAGACTAGACTATAATACGCACGACTCCATGAAATGTTCACATGTATGAAATAATACGCGATATGAACTATTTTGTGGCGCGTGGGCTATACAAACTTTCTAAGAGTTCTTTAAGAGAACGTGGGAGGAAGGCGATTCACTCTTTTATTGTACGCTGATACTCTCCCGACTTTCCTCCGGACTTATGCTCCAATCGGATGTCGGTGATCACCGCGCCGCGATCTACCGCCTTGACCATGTCGTACAATGCCAGCGCGGCAACGGATACCGCCGTCAGCGCCTCCATCTCCACGCCCGTCTTGCCGGTGACGGATACTTCCGCTTCGATCTCCACGCCCTGGTCGGTGATCACGGCATCGACACGGACGCCGGTAATCGCAAGAGGGTGACAGAGCGGGATCAACTCGCTCGTTTTTTTAGCCGCCATAATGCCGGCGATGCGCGCCACTCCCAGTGCATCTCCTTTCGGAACACCCGTATCGCGGAGCAAACGCACCGTCTCCGCGTCCAGACATACCCGGCATTTCGCCACCGCGTGTCGCGAGGTATCGTCCTTAGCTTTGACGTCCACCATACGCGCGTTTCCCTGCGTATCCAGGTGCGTCAGATTATCCACATCGTTTCTCCTCACCCGTCCCTCGATAAAATCCCTCTTGAGCCCGATGGCGTGGGCGAATGTCGCGCTCCCTTTTTCTACATTGCGGGTGAACGCGCCATATGTTATAATGTAACCTACAACATCCGTAAGGCGTATCATACCTTGTGTAAGGCGTATCATGCCCTGTTCGGCCCGCCAAGAAGCTTCCCGGTGCTCAAGTCGCTCTATCCCATTCGCCATTCGGCTGCCTGCTCGCGGGGTGCGAAGCCGTCGATCGAAAGCCGCGCCGTTGCGGAGGTATCGCTGGATTTGGCAAGACCCGTTGTGGAAGCAAACGTTATAAGTGGAAGCAAACGTAATACAAGGAGACCTCGCTTGCAAGTGCCGCAGGGATTGAAGTTCGACGCGAATGGGTTGATTCCCGCCGTGGTGCAGGATGCCGATAATGGCGACGTGCTGATGGTGGGATATATGAATCAAGAGGCCGTGGAGCGCACTATCCAGACGGGACGTGTGACTTTTTGGAGTCGTTCTCGTCAGAAATATTGGGTAAAGGGAGAGACCTCGGGCAATATTCAGCGGGTAAAGGATCTCTTCGTGGATTGTGATCAAGACTGTCTGCTCGTAAAGGCGGAACAGGTCGGCGCTGCCTGTCATGAAGGGTATCGATCGTGCTTTTTCCGCCGCGTCGCCGCCGATGGCGAAACGCTGGATTGCATAGCCGAGCCTCTGGTTAATCCTTATTAGTTTCGATTCCTGGGAAAAGGGGCCGGGATGACGCGGGGATCCGTCGCATCTCCGGTCCCAAAATGCTTTACCAGAAGGGAATTCGCTCACATGTCCGGTTTTCGCACTTTGATCGGCCCCCTGCGCTCGGCCACCGCCGCTTTGGGAGCGGGCGCCCTTTTCGGCCTTGGTTCCCTGGCGACCCCCGCGCGGGCCTCCATACCGCACTACAGCGATATCATGCCTTTGAGCCAGGTAAAGCCAGGCATGAAGGGATATGGCCTGACGACATTCAAGGGGACGACGATCTCACGCTTCGAGGTGACGATCGTTGGAATCCTTAAAAAGGAAAACGGCGGTCACGACCTGATCCTTATTCGTATGAAGGGCGGCCCGATCACCGAGCGGGGCGCGAACCTGATTCAGGGCATGAGCGGCAGCCCGATCTATCTGAACGACAAGGTGATCGGCGCCTTCTCGATGGGCGAGTCGTTTCCCAAAGAGCCCGTCGGTATGGTGACTCCGATCGAAGATATGCTCGAAGCGTGGGATCCGAATATTCCGCAGCATCCGAGCTATTTTCAGCCTGCGGAGAAGATCACCCCCGCAGTCCCTGGCTCCACGGTCCCCAACCCCGTGCCGAAAACCAACCAGCCGAAAGGCGCGAGCCTGGACTGGGGCACAAAATCTCGAGTCGCGATCCTGCCCAGGCCGATCATCATTGGCGACCGGCGCATATCCCGACTCGTCCTGAATGCCCGCGCCGATGATCCGCGCCAGTCCCATGGCGACACCGTCGTGCTTCGCCGTGCGACCAGCATGCTCGCCGTAACCGGCATCAGCGCAAAAGGCCGCTCCTTGCTTCAAAAGGAGCTCGATGATCGCGGCTATCCGCTCACCGTCGCCGCAGCTCCCATGGTGGGGGGAGGCGTTCATCCGCCTGCCCTCAAGGGCGTGACCCTGCGGCCGGGCTCCGCTTTCGGGACCTTCCTCGCCACCGGCGATGTGCAGATCGGCGGGACCGGGACCGTAACCTATCGGCGGGGCAACAGAATGCTGGGCTTTGGCCATCCGCTGTTCGGCCTGGGCGCGATGGAAGCCGCGATCACCACCGCGTCCATCGTGGATATTTTCTCCGGGTTGCAGGTATCGCACCATATCGCGATCGCCGGACCGGTGGTCGGCACCCTGAGCCAGGATCGAAACTTTTCGGTTAGCGGTGACATCGGTCGCATGCCGCACCTTATTCCATTCGATGTGGTGGTGCACGACTCGACCACCAACCGTTCCGAGTCGTTTCATACCGGGCTGTTTCAGCATCCGGATCTTTCCGCGCTTCTGCTCCGAACCATCGCGCGGGAATGCGTTACGCGGGTGCATGCGCAGCCGGGCGACGTCATGGCGCATGTTACGACGACCGTGGACGCGGGAGAAGTCGGACGAATCACGCGATCCAATGTGCTCTTCGATGCGGACGATATCGCGAGTTCGGCTACACAGGACCTGAGCGACATCACCGGCATCGTCAGTGGAAACCCGTTTTATCCGCTGCCGATCCGAAGCGCCCGCATGACGGTGGATATCTCCTCCGGCCACGATACGGCGACGGTGGAACGGATCTTTTTGAAACAGGGAAAATATGAGCCCGGCGACAACCTTGACATAGGCGTGGTGCTGAAGCCCTATCGACGGGATACGGTGACGCGTACGGTCTCGATCAAAATCCCTGGCGATACCCCTACCGGGCGATACCAGCTTTCGGTCCGGGGCGGCACTGCCATGATGCAGCGCATCGGCTCGTTTATCATCTCCGGCGGGAATCAGGATACCCAGACACCGCCCGTCAATGTTCGGCAAATGGTCGCCCGGCTCAATCAGCATGAAGCGAACACCGATATCGTCGCTCGCCTTATTCTGAACACCATTGCGCCCGCGCTGGAAGGGGAAAAGCTTTCCCAGCTTCCACCGAACCTTTCGGCCCTGATGCGCTCCGAGCGTAATTCCGGCGTTCGGCTCGAAAGAGACGAGCTCAAAAGCATACAACCCAGCAACTACGTTGTCAGTGGCACGCAGCAGCTTGTGGTCACGGTGGTCCGAAAGAACAGCCAGGAACCTGCCACGGGGGGTGTCTTCAGCAGCCCGCCCTCGACGACTTTGCCGGGCTCCTCCATCTCCCTCCCATCGTCCGTCAGCGGGCTGTCGGGCACCTCCGCCGGCGATGAAGAGAATATGACGGAAGAGCCTGGAGAAACACGCAAATGGATGGGGTATATCCGCTTTGCACCCCCCACGGGAAAGAAGAAGCCGGATCCGCCCGCCGAAACGAAGCCGGCGCCGGTTCCCCCGGCCGCAGCCACGCCTGCGCCTTCCGTCACAAAGCCTCCCGTCGTGGCGCCCGTGACGCCGGACCCTACAAATGACAAACCGGTCGGCAGGCAGATCCAGGTCTGGAAACAGACCGCACGCGCCGATTTTGCCGCTGGAAAATTCAGCGGCACGAGCGTCACCGCAAATGGCGATCTGCGTGTCGCGCCCACACTGCGACGTCTTGCGTCCACCAGCGAAACGTATGTCTGGTCTCTCGTCGCGGACCCGCAGGGCAATCTGTACGCGGGCACTGGAACCGACGGCAAGATCCTTGTGATCGATAAATCCGGCAATATAAAAACGTTCGCAAAATTGCCGGTGGTCGCCATCCAGAGTCTTCTTCTGGCGTCGGACGGCACCTTATGGGCGGGAAGCGGGGTTCAGGGAAACCTGTACCACGTGCAACGGGATGGAACGTTTGCCCTCGTGCGCACCTTTCCGGAAAAATATCTCCTTGCGATCGTACAAGATTCCAAAGGCAATCTGTATGTCGCTCCGGGTGGAGGCGGCAACATTTATAGGCTGACGCCGGACGAGCAAAAAATGGTCGTCACTCCGGGAACGCGCATTCCAGCGGGGAAGCCCGACCCTACCCCCTATCTGAAGACGACGGCGGAGCACGTTATGGCGCTTGCCATCGATCGTCAGGACAACCTCTATGTAGGAACGGGTTCCGATGGCGTGACCTACAAGGTGACGCCGGATGGATCCAGCACGGTCCTTTACGATGCCAAAGAGAGCACCATCACCGGGATTGCAGTGGATGACAAAGGCGTGGTCTACGTGGCGGCCGGCCCGCGACCGGCCATCTACCGTATCACGCCGGATGGAAACGCGACAAGCATTTTCGATCGCGCGACCTCTTTCTTTACGGCACTGAAATATGGTCAGGACGGCAAGCTTTATGCCTCTACCGTGAACGCGGTTTACGCGATCACTCCGGGTCCGGATGCGGCTCAAACCGTGGTTCAGCCTCTTGACAATCCCAGGGATGTGGATTTCCTCAGCCTCACATTGACGGGGAGCGGGGTCGCCGTGGGAACCGGAAATATCGGGGAGGTGTTCACTGCCTCCGCGTCGGATCAAAACTCCTCGGCCGATGAAG
>JBBRKX010000274.1:0-6680 GCA_038231675.1 Chthonomonadales bacterium
AAGGTCGGTATCGAAAACGACACGACGGCACAGGGCGCTTTGTATCAGATCTCCCAGAGAGCGGACTACTTTTCCGTGGAAGCAAGCGTCGATACGCTGCATAACCGTCCTATCGTGAACACGCGGGATGAACCCCACGCAACGCCGAGGCATTATCGGCGCCTGCATGTGATCTGCGGCGACGCGAATATGAGCGAGTATGCCACCGCGCTGAAAGTGGGCGCAACGGACCTTGTGCTCACCTTGCTGGAAGAGGGACTGACAGCTCCGATTCGGTTGAGCGATCCCGTCCGTGCGATCAAACAGATTTCTCGTGACCCCGGCCTGAGCCGAACCGTGGAACAGATCGGCGGGCCCCCTTTGACCGCGATCGAAATACAACGGATCTATCATGCGGAAGCGGCACGCCGCCTTGGAGGGCGCGGGGAAGAGTCCGATTGGGTAATCGCCGCGTGGGGAAACGTCCTGGATACGCTGGAGCGCAATCCGCTTGCATTAGCCGACCGACTGGACTGGGTGGCAAAATATACGCTGCTCGATGGGTTTCGGGAAGAGCAGGGGCTGAACTGGAGCGATCCCTATCTGCAAAGCCTGGATCTTGCTTACCATGATATCGACCCCGAGCAGGGGCTTTACCATGCTCTCGAACAGGCCGGCGACATGCGCCGGCTTGTGACGGACACAAGGATACAGGCGGCTATGTCGTGCCCCCCCTCAGACACGCGGGCGTTTATCCGGGGAACGTTTGTCGATCGTTTCGGGGAGTCGATTCGCAGCGTCGGCTGGAATGGGGTCGCGTTCAAATACCGCGATGAGGATTTTGTGTTCGATATGAATCCGCTCGTGGAGGAGAACGTTCGCCTTTTGAATGAAGAGCTTGCGGGCACGGAAGGGCTGGAGGATTTTGTTGCGATCCTCAACCGTAAAGATGTTTGATGGAGCCATGGGCGCCTAAGGGGCGTTCTGGGATTTGCCGGACAGGAGAACTGTATCATGACAACCATATTTCGTGGGGAAGAGCGCCGGCAGGCGCCGACCGTGCCCGTGGATCCGCTTCGCAAAAGTGGCGACGGCGATGGACCGGGCAAGCCAGACGTCAAGCGGCCCGACACCAGTGACCTGTTGAAGCGAATGAAGCGCGTGGATCCGGATTCCGCCCGCAGATATCGCCAGCGCAGTGGACAGTAATCTCGAATAAACTCGCCTCTGCGAGCCTGGAGTGAAGGATGGAATTAGCGAGGGATTTTTGGAGTCTGCTCGAACAGAGCGGACATCCGTTGACACGCCCGATTGTGACCGGTGGATCGGTGCGGCCGTCGGACAGCCATGTCGGGCCGGGCGGCCAGTCTGCCGGTGGAATTGTGGATACCCACGGCACCACGGTCATCGCGGTCAAGTTCGACAAAGGCGTCTTGAATGTGGGGGACCGTCGCGCTACGACGAATTTCGCGGTGATGTATGATAAGGCGGAAAAGGTTCTGCCCATCGACGATTTTACGCTCCTGGCGATTTCCGGCTCGTTCGCACGCGCCATGGAAGTCGTGCGCTATCTGCGCACTTCCTTTAAGCTCTTCGAGCGCACCTATCTCCAGGACATGAGCCTGGATGGCAAACTCGCGGAACTTGCCAAGGTCGTGCGCGCCGGCATTCCCGAAGCGCTCCAGGGGATCGGCGGGTTCATCCCTATTTTGACGACGTTCGATCGGGACGCAAAGGAAGGCCGTATCTTCTTCTACGATGGGATGGGCGCACGATTTGAAAGCACCGAATTCGGCGCGGCCGGAAGCGGTTCCATGCAGATACGCGGCGTGTTCGATTATATCGTAAAGACCAAGAAGCCATTTCACGACATGACGCGCGATGAAGCGCTGAAGGAAGCGCTCTATCTGCTGGATATCGCCGCCGATCTCGACGCGGCGACCGGCGGATGGGCCAAAGTCCTTCCTCTCGCCAAAATCATTACGGAGGACGGCATCGCGGATGTTTCCGACGCAGAACTGCGCAGCGTGATTGCGGAGATCGATCCGGCAATCGGAGATCGATCCTCTCCGCGCACACGTTAGAACCATCACATTGCTCGCGATCTTTTATCGGCCGGCGCCGTAGAGTAGAGAACCTATGTATACACCTTTTGATTTGAATGAAGCGATAGGTCATAAAAAGGATTACGTCGAAAAATTGCTGCGTGAGGGGAGCCCCGTGGTAGGCCTCGCGTACGACTCGGGGCTGCTGTTGCTGACATTACGCCGAACGCAGAGAAAGGTCTATGAGATCTACGATCGGCAGATGTTTTCGGCGATCGGCAATCAAGCGGATATCGAAAATGTGCGCCTTGCCGCGATTCAAATGGCCCATCAAGAGGGTTTTGAGCGCAGCCCGGATGATGTTTCCATCCAGCGCCTGGTGGGGTTCAGCCTCAGTCCGGCCGTTAAAAAAGCGTTTGGAGACCAATGGACGGTCCCCTTCGTGATCCGTGCGCTCTTTGCGGAACTCGGGCGGGCGGGAAGAAGCGATGTATTTTTCGCCCTGAACTACGATGGAGAGTTCCAACAGCATGTGGGCGCGGCGGTGATCGGCGGCACGCAGGACGCAGAAGACAGGATGCTGGAACGTATAGGCGACGCGCAGGCTTCGCGCACGCAGGAAGAAGCGTTGCACACCGCGCTTGCGGCATGGACCGTGGGGGCGAGAGAGGCGTTGAAGCGCTCCATCGGCGGACAAATGGATGAGACGGATGACCTGAACCCGTTGCGGGATCTCGACGAAGTGGAGGGTAATCGTGTCTTCTTGCGGGATGAACTGAAGACGGCCACGCTCGAGGTCGGAATACTGGAGCGTCGCGGAAAAGGGGAGAGTCGCTTTCGCCTGCTCTCGGCGAAAGAACTGACCACCGTTGTTGAGAGCGAACGTTAAGCTGCCATTCGGGTTTCGCTGCGACGAGTCTATACACGCGGTACGACCCGCCGTCCAGACTAAAAGCCTTCTGTTTCGTGCAGAAGGCTTTTTAATCAGGGGCTACCGAAAGACGTCAGCTTTTGCGGCCGCGCCCGGCGACGTAGCGCCATGCCGCCAGTCACGGGATAGAACCGGCAAGCAGCATCAGGAACGCGTTTCCTTCCGGTACGGCAGGGATCGGAATGGGAGGAGGGATCGGCACCGGCGGTATCGGCGGCGCCGAGTGCGAAGAACTCCCCCCACCGATACCGAGCAGGGGCAGTCCGAGAGCCGCGAGGCCAAATGGAAAGTGCGTGCCATGGTGTAGCCATTGGGCAAGCTGTGTATTTGCCTCACGATACAGTAACGGTTGCGGCAGATGCGGAGCGGGGGGCAGATTTTCCACCGCGACGATGTCGGGCGACTCGATGAAGCCGAGATTTGGCGGAGCAAGCAGAGGCGCGAGCCCACCGGAAGGGGGCGCCACTATTTGCACGGCGCTGAGCGTTGGGGCAGCCGGCGTAACGGCAGGCAGCAGATGCTCGGTCGGAGTAAACACGGGAACAGAGGGTTGACCGAACCTGGGACGGTTCATGACCGTACCGAGCAGTGCGCTTTTTCGAAGTGGATTGCCGCATACACGCGCCAGCGCCGGGGTGCCGTCCGGCATCATGAAAATCCAGGTTCCTTTGCGGACGCGACGGAGTTTATAGCCGACCTTTTCACCGGGGTGTACGTAATGGACCTCGTAGATATGGTCCTCGGTCAGGCGGTGCGGCTTCAGTTGCGCGAACGCCGCGCGAACGGATGTCGGAGACATATTGAAGGTTCTGGCGTAACGATAACGCACCGTGCGGTTATGGTCCAACTGTTTCGTCAGCGACTGCACGGTGGTGACGGGCTGGAGTAAAAATGCTCCTTGCGGCATGTGTGAAGCGCCTGCGGGGACGGTGGCGAGCAATGCAAGGCCGCTGATAATGCCTGGCGAACAAGTGAGACGCCGGCGTAGGCGTCTCGAAATAGATGCGTATCGGCCCATGTATTTGCAGCCTTTCACAAACGGGTTACTGCCGAGCGGGATTGGACACCGGGATTCTGTGCGACTGTGGAGAATCACCTGTGTGGGCCGGTCCAATGCCAGTCTGGTTTCCACTATTAGACTTGTTGGTACAGGAAACTGTTCAATGGGTGGGGAAAATAAGTCTGTACGTGCCTATTGTACCATCCAAATGAGGGACATGCTTGGGAAAGCACCCTGAAGTACGGCCCACCGCCGGCAGGGTTAGAGGCGACACGCAAAATGGAACGTCGAATATATGGAATTGAAACCGAATTTGGTTGTATGGTCCGCGACCCATCGGCCGGCACTGCGGAAGAGGTGGTCGAACAGGTAAAGGACCATGCCTTTTATACAAAAAAGCTGGGTGTGATCGACCTGCACGCGCGCGATTATGCGTTTGAACCGGCGCGCGCCGGAGGCTTTCTGCGCAACGGCGGTCGTCTTTACATCGATGCGGTGGGCAGTCACGAAGAGTATGCCACTGCGGAATGCTGCGACCTGCTCGATCTGGTGCGCCACGATCGCGCCGGGCGCGTGCTGCTTTCGCAACTTGTCACCGAACTTGGTCTTGATGAGGCGGTAAGCTTTCATAACAACAGCATCGACCATTTTGGAGGCCACACATTCGGCTGCCATGAGAACTACCTGGTGCAGATCGAGGATCGCTTTTTTACGGATGCCCTGTCGTATCTGCTGCCGTTTCTTGTGACGCGTCAGATATTCGCCGGGATCGGCCGAGTGGGCGGGCATCGCCTGACCCGCCCGAGCAGCAAGAACAATATCATGACGCTGGGGGAGCATGAAGTCGATTATGTGTGGGTATCGAACTTCTATGGCGTCGAGATCGATCCAGGCGTCGACTTTCAGCTTTCGCAAAGGGCCGACCATATCGTAAAGACGATCTCGTCACGGGTCCGGTTCAACCGCGCCATCATCAATCCAAAATGGGATTCGTACTACTCTTATAGCAACCTGCACCGGCTTCATATCCTCTTCGGGGAAAGCAATATGAGCGAATATGCGTGTATGCTGAAAGTAGGGACGACCAGTCTGGTGCTGGATCTGATTGAGGAAGGCTGCCCGCCGCCGGACGTGGAAGTGGCCGATCCGCTGGAAACGCTACGCTCGGTCTCGCGGGACCCCACGCTGAAGTGGCCTGTCCGCATGCGCAACGGCAAAACCATTTCGGCGATCGACCTGCAGCGCCGCTATCTGGACGCGGCGAAAAAATACCTGAACCGGCGCGATGCACAGACGGATATGGTGCTCGGCGAGTGGGAAACGACCCTGAACGACCTGGAGACGGACCCGCTGTCTACTTCGGATCGTCTGGATTGGTCGGCCAAGCGGGTGCTGTATCAGCAGTACATCGATGAGACGGGCGTGACCTGGCAGGACGACGTGCTGCAGAGTCTGGACCTCGAGTACCACAATGTCAACCCGGCGACCGGTCTCTTCTACGGTCTCGAGCAAGCGGGCGCGATGCGTCGTCTGGTGACCGATGAGCAAGTGCTGGAGGCGACCCTATCGCCGCCGGAGAACACGCGGGCGCTTGGGCGCGGACAGATCGTGGCCCAACTCATCGCGCGCCCCTCCACCCGGTACGTCATCGACTGGGACGCGGTCTACATCGAACGCAACCGCCAGCTTGAGCTAAAAAACCCCTTCAATACCTACGAAAAGGAAGCTGCCCGCTTTATGCGCGGCCTTTGATTGCGCCGTTGCGTTATGAACCGGGTAACTTGGAAGACATACAAGGGGAGGCATTGAATTCCCCTGTTGCGTAAATACAATAGGGAAATGCGGGTAGTTTTTAGAGGAGGGTTATTTGCCGCGCTTGTGCTGCCTGTCGTGCCTCGTGCTGCTCCGCCCACTGCACGATGCCTCGCGCCATGCCTCGAAAGACAAAAAAGTGGATCGGAACCAGCGCGCACCAGTAGAGTCGACCCAACAGAGAACCTGGATCGTAATAGGCAGTCTGCGCCAGAGCGCGTCCGCCGGTTTCGCTTTCGCGGATCTCGAACTCAAGCCACGCCCGGCCGGGCACTTTCATTTCCGCGCGTAGCCGCATTCGCTCGGGCGTGTACTCTTCGATCCGCCAGAAGTCGATGGCGTCCCCGACGGTGACGTGTTCCGGATGACGCCGGCCTCGCCGAAGACCGACTCCACCGATAGCGCGGTCCATGGCCCCGCGGATCACCCAGAGCCAGTCCGCGTAGTACCATCCCACGGAACCTCCAATACGCGAAAAGGCGAGGTGTAGAGCTTTTGCCGATGCGATCGTGTAGACTATTTGTCGGTCCTGAAGCAGAGCACGGGCAGGAATGGATGCCGGGTCGAAAGCCCTGGGAACGGCGCCCTGCTGCGCGCCTGTCCACCGCGTAGGAACCTTCAGGGCATCCGTTGCCCGGATGGCGCGCTCGACCGATTCGCGAAACGGCGTCAAAGGGATCGGCATCAGCTGCCTGGCCGCGTCGTTTTCACAGACGGTTTCGGTCTTTAGACCCTCGATCAAGGGAAAAGCGACGGAGGCGGGGATAGGCGTCATCAGGTTGACCCAGTAGGCCGAGAGTCGGGGCGTCAGAACGGGAACCGTAAAGATTATCCTACGCAAGCCCTTGACGGCGGCGTAGGTCAGCATCATCTGTCGATAGGGCAGCACATCCGGACCCCCGATGTCGAGGAT
>JBBRKX010000275.1:0-6665 GCA_038231675.1 Chthonomonadales bacterium
AACCGATGACGCTGGACATGGCGACACCCGATGCCGTTGGACATGGCGACACCCGATGCCGCTGGACATGGCGACACCCGGTGCCGTTGGATATGGCGACAACCGGTGCCGCTGGACATGGCGACACCCGGTGCCGTTGGACATGGCGACAACCATTTCTGCGGACACCGCGCAATTCATTGCGACGGAAGCGATGCAGGCAGGTAGTCTCCTCAGCAGCACACGCATTAGGATCATGCCGATGTAAGCAGAGTGACGATGCGGCTTAACTTCCACGTTTTCTTGAGCCGCATGGCCCATGTCACAAAGGCAAGCGCTACTCAATATCGGATCGCGGGAGGATGCCGTGGCCATAGGCGTTCTCCACATACTCGCCTGTTTCCAGGTCGTACGCAAAGTCGTCCAGCCATTCTCCGAAACTATGCGCGATCACGGTTCTTTCGCACTCATCGTGTACAAAGCTGATAATCTGCCCGACCGTTCCGCCCGGAGCAGGGTCCATGTCGATGCAATAACAGTTGCCCAGCCCATCGGCGCTTACGGGAATCCAGCGGCCGTTCCACCAATTTCCACGCACCGGTCCCAGGGGTTGGCCTTCCACTCCCTGGAAAGCCCCTTCCTCCACAAGACTCTGCATGAGCCGCCAATCCTTGACGACTTCGGCCAGCGAGTAAAACTTGCGCTGACCGAATAACCCGCACCGAAAGCGCATGTCCGGAGGATTGGGCAACTGTCCGTTGTGAATACGGAAGGAGATCCGCGCCTCTTCCGGGAGCGATACTCGGAACGCATCTTCAGCATCCCTTATTTCCGCGTCCGACGCCCCAGGGGCCAGAGCCTCGAATAAGTCGGGCGAATGGGCCTTGAGCCAGGTTTCAATGCGTGCCCACAACACACCGATCTCCGCTTCGTTCACGCCCCGCTCCTTTCGACCATCGTACTGCCCTGGCCATCAGTCGGCGAAATGAATTTCTCCGCTGGGGGCGCTACGCGCCGCACGTCCATTCGGACGTAAGAAAGGATTTACCTTGCGACAACGGAATGGCTCTGATCAGGTCCCCGGGAATGCCCGGTTACTCTTCTTCCTCTTCAAACGCTTCTTGCTCGAGGAAATCGTTGCTGTAATCCGGGCCGGGCTGCTGAGTATAAGGCTGCCTGCCAAAAATCATTTCCCTGCCCTCCTGCCGGTGGCAGCGCAGACACCACCATGCCGTGGCAAGCATGTTGAACAGGTAGGTCCGCTCCATCCTGGGAAGGTTCCAGCCGAGCGCGTCCCAGACATACTTCGGACTGCCCGACTGCTGCGGCGCCCCTTCGCCAATAGCAAGTTCCTTTCCGCAATTCTGACATCGAATGCGCCCCTCAGAATCGGTGGCGGCTTGCTCCAGCCTGAGTTCGATGCTCGGGGAAACGTCTGTTGGAAACTGCACCTGCCGCATCGAACGCATCGTGGGGCGACTCCTGCGCCGGTTCTCCGTCGATAGCAGGGTCACGCCGTTTCCCTCCTGTGTCGCGTTCGGGGAACCATGTATTGCCGCATTCCTTATCCTGGCCCGATCCGCCCCACCCGCTTCGTGGCGCTGTTCGCCCATCATTTGCATCACCGGCATGGCTTGAGTTCCGCGAAACGTTCCCAGGTCGGCGTCCGGGAAAGCTTCTTCCGTGGCTTCCTTCTTTAGTTTGGGCATCCCCAGCAGGGCGAAACACAGGATCGGCATGAATAGGGTCGCCAGGCCCCACCAGATCGGACTGCGGTTTCGGTTGTGCGCGAACCAGGCCGCAGGAATGGCGAAAATGAGACTGAAGACAAAGTACCCCGCAACATTCGGCCAATCCCCGCGTTGCGCCTCCTGGATAGCCTGGGCCGCTCCGCCCCCGCGCATGGCGTCCGGGGATTCAGGAGGGACACTCGGCTGTGATGCGTGGTCCGATGCAATCTCGTCCAGGGTGCTCTTGAGCTTTTCCGCCGTCGTCGGATCCAGAGAAACCAGCGTCTCGTGCTCCTTCATAGCCCCCTGCCGGTCCCCGTAAAGCATGTACGCGATGCCCAGCGCTTCGTGGCCCTCGGGCCAATCCGGTTTTAACCGGACAACTTTTTTAAACATCCCGATCGCATCTATGGCGTCGTGCAGTTGCACCTCCACCAATCCAACGCCATAATTGCCTTGCACCGAGTCCGGAGCAAGTTGGACGGCCCTATCATAAGCGCGCTCGGCCTCTGGGAGGATTTGGAGCTTCAGATAGGCGGAACCAAGATTAATGTAGGGCTGTTCGCTGCGCGGGTCATTTTTTATTGCGTCGTTCGAGATAAGGATCGCAAGCCCATACTGGCCAAGCTGATTATATGCTGCTCCCAGGCCGATCTCCGCGGCGCTCCAATTGGGCTTCAGATCGAGGGCAGCCTTATAGTTTGTGGCCGCATCTTCCCAATGTCCCGACTGGCCGCATGCAAAGCCTTGGTAGTAAAACGCCTGAGCGTTCGGGTTATGCCGTGCAAGTGCAGGCGAGCATAAAAGCAACAGCAAACCGCTCCATAGTCCGTTACGCAGGATGTTCATCTACTTCCCCTGCTTTCGCCTGGCGCAGACAACGTCACGCGCCGGCGCTTCCAATCTTCTGCCCTTAAATCGCACAGATAATCAAAAACGTCATGCCCGCCGAAGACGGAACTGGTGCGCGCGGCATACGTGATAAGGGAGTGCCCCTGCCTGTCCGTTGCGTTTCTATCCGCTCCATATTTCATCAGCACCCTCACCACGGCAAGACAGGCGTCTATTCCCTCGAGAGATTCTCCTCCCTTCTCAAGGGTAATCCGGTCTCGCACGTCCTCCCATAAATCCTCTTCCGGGTGCGCGCTGCCGTCCAGGATATTCTGCGGCATCGGCACGCACTTCGCGTCGATCATCGCGGCATACATCAGTACCGTGCGGCCCTGGGCATCCCGCGCGTTAACGTCGGCTCCCGCTTTTGCGAGAGCGCGCACCGCGAAGAATCGGTCCTCTCTTGCCGCAATCATCAGCGCGGTGCGCCCGTCCTGGAGCGTCTTCTCCAGATCCGCGCCATGCCGGATCAGCGCACGCAGCACCTTCGATCCATCGACCTTGCTCGCCGGATACGCGCGGTTGGGATTGTATCCATGCATCGCGGCGCACATCAACGCCGTCCGTCCGTCAGAAGCCTGAAGGTTCGGGTCCGCGCCAGGTCGCAGCAAAGCCAGGATCGCGTCCAGGTCGCCCACCTCGGAAGCCAGCATCAACGCCGTCCATCCGTCGTTCCCCTGCGCGTTCACATCCGCGCCGTGCGCGGCGAGCAGATCGATCAGTTCGGCGGGCGGGTTGGTCGGTTGACGTCGCTCACGGTGTCTTATATTGGGCACTATCAGAGCGCAATGGACCAATGGCGTGCGCCCGTTCGGCCCGCGATCATTCACACTCGCGCCCGCGGCAAGCAACGCCCGCGCCCCGTTCAGGTTGCCGCTTTGCGCCGCCCGGTGCAGCGGAGAAAAATGGCCGGGGGGTGCGGTTACGCTCGCCCCATAGGCGACCAGCAGCGCGATTATTTCTGAAGGCAGGCTGTGCGAAAGGGATTTCGATTCCTTGCTCACCTGCCCGATCATTACGGAAGCAGCGCAGTCCAGAGCAGTATAACCATCGCGATTCCGGGCGTCCACGTTCGCCCCTGCTTCCAGAAACGCCCGCACCGATTCCAGGTTACCATGCTCTGCAGCTTGCATAAGCCCGGTGGAGCCAAAGGGATTGCACGATTCTACATCCCCTCCGTGCTGTATCAGCAGGCGAATTATCTTTTCCGGCGGATCGGAAGCCAGTATGGTATTCCCATCCTCCGCATAATGTATGGCTCCCTGGTAAGAAGCGTCCCAGATCGGCGTGGTGCCACACGCATGGCGGAAGTTGGGATTCGCGCCATGTTCCAGCAGATGCTTGGCAAAGTCGTAGTCGCCATCATGAATGGCCATGGATAGCCAGGAGACCGTTTTGTTTTCCAGTGGGTCAGGCGGATCCCCATACCCGGTAAGAACACGCACGAGGTTGTTGATTCCAAAATCTTCGGCGGACAATTCTGATTCGTTCTTGTTTTTACGAGGCATCAGGATTCTCTTTCGGCACGTTGTCGGTGCGTACGAACTCGGTGGTCTTATATCCGGGTCACTCTACTCCTGCTTCAGGCTATATCCAGGTTCCATGACAGCCTGCAGCGGAGTCCTTCTGGCGTTGTTCGAAAGGGTGGGGTTCGCGCCGCAAGCGAGCAGCGCCTCGATGGCGTCCCGGCGTTTCAACTCCGTCGCCAATTCCAGAGCGGAGATGCCGTCCAGGTCGCGTGCCTCGACATCCGCGCCGTGCTCCAGCAGCACATAGATCAGGTCCGAGGATCGGTCCTGGGGATACATCACTTCCCGCCTGCCCTGGGTGATCCTGCCGGCCAACGGCGCTCGTATCAACGGCGTCATTCCGAAAACGTCGCGCGCCCGGACGTTCGCGCCATTCTCCAGCAGCGCCTCCGCCGCGCTCAGGTTGCCTCGTTCCGCCGCACTGTGCAAGGGCGTCACTCCCTGCAGGCTGGCGTGGTTCACGTGCGCTCCCCGCGCCACAAGCAACCGCACGATCCGCCCCGTGGGGACGGTGGGATACTCCGTCTGGCTGTCCACCACCGTTTTGATCGCGGCGAGCGCGGCATAATGCAGCGCGGTATTCCCGCGCTCGTCCGCAGCATGCACGTCCGGTGCATGCTCCAGCAGCGTCTGCACCATCTCCAGGTTGCCTCGCAGAGCCGCGGTCATCAACGGTGTCGCGCCCTTTTCGTCCCTGGCATCGACGTCCGCCTGATATTCGAGGAGCAGTTTCGCAAACTCCCCGGGCGGGCTGAGGGGCAGATCCGTGGTGTCCGGCTCATGCTGATCGACAGGCCCTGTTTTCGCGGCAAGATGAAGAGCGCTCCTGCCTTCCTCATCGGCCGCCTGTACATCGGCGCCATGTTTCAGGAGCAGCCTCGCCGCCGGAAGGTTACAGACAGTGGCCGCCGCAAGCAGCGGAGCCACCCCCCGCCGCCCGGGCGCATTGGCGTTCCCACCGGCG
The DNA here is from genome assembly GCA_038231675.1 of Chthonomonadales bacterium. Taxonomy (GTDB): domain Bacteria; phylum Armatimonadota; class Chthonomonadetes; order Chthonomonadales; family Chthonomonadaceae; genus JBBRKX01. Next base: position 5,094 of record JBBRKX010000275.1, read on the forward strand.
TCCAGCAGCCGTTCCATCAGCTGCATATCGCCTGCCTCCGTGGCAAGCCAGAGGGCGTTACACTCCTCCAGCGCCGATGCCAGATCCAGACGGAGTCGAGGATCGAGGATGGTGTCCAGAAGCGGCCGATTCGGCGCCTGGATCGCGGTGACAATCGCGGCCCGCAGGTAGGGAGCGTGCTTCCTTCCCTCCGGCGACATCAAGAAATCGATCACCGGAAACGAATCACGGCTCTTTACCGTCTTTTCGATTGCGTCACGATCCATCAGCGCTGCATCCCTTCACACCCCGGCACGATTTCCCTTACCGTTGAACACCCCCATGGACAGGCTCAGATGCCCATAATATACTTAAAAAGCTTCCCTAAACATCTCGCGTAATGTGAGTGAGTAATAAAATAACGTCACTCCTCTCCTTTACTCAAATTGCTCGCACGGATCCGGAAAGCTTCCCCGATTTTTTTTCTCCATTGCAATGGAGAAAGGCCAACGGAGGAAGAACAAACACAAAGGCGCTCTCACGTCACGAAAACGTGGGAGCGCCTTTCATCTTGCCAGAAGGAGGTGCCCACGCAGGCGGGCACAAGGCCGAAGGTCACACAGCCGCGCAATTTACTGCGGCGGACACGGCATGATTCATTGCGGCAGGAACAGGAAAGCTTTTTGATCTATCTCTTCAAAGAACGGCGACCTCATAGAATTCCTATCGATTAGTAGGTGAAATCCCGGGGGACAATGCCATATTCGTCCCGGTCCACCACATACTTACCCGCATCCAGATCATTCGCATATTCCTTTAACCACTCGCCATAACTGTAGGCGATGATTCGTCGATCAGGCTCATGGTGCCTTATGCTGATGATCTGACCAACAAAGCCACCCGGCGCAGGATCCATGTCAAGACAATATTCATTAACCGATGCGTCGTCGCTTATGGGTAACCAGCACGGATTCCACCAATCGTCGCGAATGGGGCCCTCGGGTTCTCCCTTGATGCGGGAAAAAAGACTGTCGGCCGTCACATTTTTCCATACCAACCAGCTTTGAGCGGTCTCTAATACCGAGTATAAGCTCCTTTGGGACAATACGCCATACATATTCTCATATGTCCCACAGCCATCGTGTATTCGAAAGGAAATGCGCGCCTCCTCCGGGAACGCAATTCCGATCGTTTTTTCTGCTTCCGCTATCTGAGCGTCCGTCGCACCAGGATTCAGGTGATCGAGAGCGTGAGGGAAATGGATCTTGGTCCATGCCTCAATACGTTCCCATGATCGACGAATTTCGGGCTCCTTCATTTTCTGCTCCTCCGACAAATATCCTACATCAGCAAGGATCGACGAATTACCTCGTTCCCTTCCTTTACTCCGGACGCTCGTATAGAGTCGGAAAACTTTCTGAAATATATTGTGGAGAATTGCCTACGGTGATCTATAACTCTAGTTTCCGGTAAAATCATGTAGACATAGAACTGCTTGTCGTTTCGTTGCGGTCGAAGAGGAGTGACATCGGAGCCCCGTTTCCGTAGAGAAAGGTGTTAAATCATAACCTGCGGAGGAGTCCGATGTCATCT
>JBBRKX010000276.1:0-6635 GCA_038231675.1 Chthonomonadales bacterium
AAATCCGCGGAATGCGCGTTGCGCGTTTTAGGCAAGGAAGAGTTGCAGACCTTCGTAAAGCAGCAAGACCGCACAGAAGCAATATCCGAGCAGTACAAGACACGCAATTACCCGAACCTGGCCAAAATATTCTCACCGGTTTAGAGCACAGAAAATATTTTATGCACAGCCCATATGCGCATTTCTTGGCGGATGGAATCCGTAGTCAGACGGTAAAGCCTTGTTTTTGAAATCACAGAGAAAGAGTAGTCCTTGCAATCTTACACACTTACTTACACACTTTGACTCAGGTATAAAAACATCGTTATAAATCAATAGGATAATTTGCCATGCTAGTCTCGAAAACTGAAATAGGTGTAAGCCTATCGCGAGTTCGAATCTCGCCCTGTCCGCCATTTTCTAAACTCCCCTATCATCGCCTTTCTACGCAGCCGTTGAACAACGGCGCGGCTACCGTGGAGCATAAAGGTCGAACGACCGACTGCCCAACGGACGCAATGACAGATGAACGTCTGTCATGGTGGCGTGAAACGCCCTGAACAGGGCGTAGCCAGCGCACTAACCTATCGGTTCAATGCACTTTAACTGATTTAAAGAAAAGCCCGATAATCACACTTCAGAACAGCAGCAAGGCGCTTGGCCATATCCTTGCCAATCGGACGCTTGCCGTTTTCCATTTCAGAAAGATGGTGCTGCCGAACATCGCCGAGCTTGGAGGCAAGTTCCGCTTGCGTCATGTTGATCTTCTGGCGAGCGCCACGGAGCATGGTAGCAGGACGCTGAGTATCGTCTGCCAATTCCGGCAGCACTTCCTCTGCCGAAAAGGTCTTTTCCGGCGCAGTATTCTTCAGGCGGGAAATAAACTTCACCATTTCCTGCTTGCGGGAAGCAGGAATAGCGAAGCTGCGGGCATTTCTGCCCGAACCCACAGTCACTTGGACTTCCTCAATATGGCGCATTTTCACGGCTCCCGGCATAATAAACCTCTATAAGCTTTATCTCTTTATCCACCACCCTCCAACACGCAACCCATTTATGGGCGAGGTGGCAATGGTGGGTATCTGCTCCCAACTTGGAGTAGTTAGGCCAAGTGCCTTGTACTGGCCCGGTAAGCTGCATTTCCCTGACTAAAAGAGCGAGGGCATCCTTATGGGACTTTTGCAGCGTCTTGACCTGTTTTGCGGCCTTGCTAGTAAATCTAACAGTCCAATTCATATACTAACTCCAATATATACCAATTTTTGGTATATTTCAATATTATTCCGATAATATCATATCCCATTGATAATATAAATGATTCCCCCTGTAAACTATGCCCCGAATGGTGCGCGAGACAGCGCACCATTCGTTGAGCCTGCGTCAGAAGCGCGGGCGGGGCGCAAGCGCCCGTTTGCGCTGAATTGCGCGACGGATGTTTTCAAGTGTCACCGTCGCCAGCGGGCAATCCGCCGCCGCCATATTGCGGCGGGCGAGATCGTTCAGTATCGCGTGAAACTTCTGGTGCAGCTCCGCTTCGCAAAGATGTTCGAGTTCCTGCGTCGTGATGATGTAAGTCATGTTTCGCTCCTGTTTTTCTGACCGCGACCTCGCGGCCTTCATGGAGCGTCCTTGGCAGCTCGTATCGACTGCCAGCACTCGGCGAAACACTTGTGGAGAAGCCCGTCAGGGATTGCGGGCATAAGGCGAACAGATGCCAGGATGCGAGAATAAGAAGGCCGACAGCGGCCAGAACAACAGGAGCAAAGAAACTGCGTAGAGCAGCACCCTTAGACGCAACTTGGGAACGATGGACAGTTGCAGCGTAAGAGGAACAAACAGTTTCAAAGATGCTGGACGATGAGCCAGAACCAGCGGATTGATTAAACCGTAGGCGACTGACACGCCCCTAGAAAACAGACAAGCGCAAGTCATGGCAAATGCGCCGCAAGAGCAGCGCACCGCGCTTTTAGTCGCAGGCTTCCGAAGCCAACCAGATAGATCGCCGCAAGGCGGCGGGGGTTGTCTTCGCCCATTCGGGTTTCAATCGCTTTCGTAAGAATAAAATATGGATGCAAATTTAGAGAGGGGGCAGCCCCCGACAACCGCCAAGCATTAAATGAGTCAGGAGAAAATTGCGTTTTGAGTCGAGGGGATGCAAGGGCATCACCTCCAAAACGACAGATTTTCTTGCTCATTTTCTCCTTGGCTGTTGCCTCCCCCGTTGCGCTCGCCGCTTGGCGTTCAGGTTTCATGCGAAACCTGCAAACAACCAAGAAGTAGAGCAGAAAATGAAAACGCAAACGAAATGGAACGGACTCAGCATTGAAATCAGCGCAGAGCCGAACCGCCTTCTATCCCGCCTTCAAGGGGAAGAAGTTACCAGCCTGAAAGTGACCAGCGCCGCAATCGCTACCCCTCTTATGAATGAGGCTTTTGCAGCTTCCCTTATCGCGCAAGCAGGGGGAGCAGCGAACTTTGTTGATGTGATGCTTTCCGCAGAACGCGCAGCGTGAGGGGGTAGCCATGCAAGAGCAACCTTTAAAAAACCCCGAGTTTTGGAAGCGGAAAATAGGCGAGGACTTCAACTACAACGCCGCCGATTTCAATACATGGCTGATTAGAACATTCGACAAGGAGTAAGCCACATGAGCGACCGCAAAGATATTTACAGCAGAGTTACCGACCGGATTATCCGCGACCTTGAAAAAGGAGTCCGCAGCTGGATGAAGCCTTGGAACGCAGGACATACGGCGGGGAAAATTACCCGCCCCCTGCGGCTCAACGGTAAACCCTATCAGGGTATCAATATCCTGATGCTGTGGGGCGAAGCCTTGGACAAGGGTTATTCCGCGCCTATCTGGATGACATACAATCAGGCGCAGGAATTGGGCGCTCATGTCCGAAAAGGCCAGCAGGGTTCCCTTGTGGTCTATGCCAACAAGATAACCCGCACCGAAACGGGCGAAGGCGGCGAGGAAATCGAGAAGCAGATTCCTTTCATGAAGGGCTATTCGGTTTTCAATGTCGAGCAGATTGAGGGATTGCCAGCGCATTACTACGGCAAGCCTGAAAATCCGCTGCCCTTGGCTGAACGCCTTGACCATGCGGAAAGGTTCATCGCCAACACGGGCGCGGTTATCGGCCACGGCGGGGATAAAGCCTATTATGCCCCTGCGCGTGACATTGTGCAGATGCCGCCCTTTGAAGCCTTCAAGGACAAGGAAAGCTATTACGCCACCATCCTGCATGAACTTACCCATAATGCCGACACCCGGATTATGCCGCGCCGGAAGAAACTTTCCTTGAAGTTCAGCCCCTTCCGGCGCGGCTTGTCGGCATAAAAATCCGGATTCACAGTCCGGATGTTATGAATGTGCTCCCCTCAAACAGAAGGAGCACATCCATGACGAAATTAAAAAAGACACTTAATAAAGCAACAACACGCGCGGAGCTGAGATGGGACTACGAGAAGTATCTGCGCCGCCACCGTGGCCTGACGGAAACGACCATTCTACGCAATTGGCAATGCACAGACCGCTTTTTGAAGTTCCGGTTTGGAAGCGGGCCGATAAAGCTTTGGCAGATCAAGCAGGCCGACATCGTAGCCTTCTTGCAACATCTGACGGGAGGCAAAGCTGAGTTCCGGGAAAAGAACCCCAGCACCTTCCTGCGCAACTTCTTTCGATATCTGTTCAATGACGGTAAGTCCGAAAAGAACCTCGCTCTTGGGATTCCAAGCGTAGCGCAACGATACGGGGCACGGCTGCCCCGGCATTTAACGCCTGAACAAGTGGAAACGCTGCTTGAGGCCGTCCGCACTGATGGATCTGCCGGACGGCGCGATTACGCGATGGTGCTTTTACTCGCCCGCCTTGGGTTGCGTGCGCCGGAGGTTGTCGCCATGCAGCTTGATGACGTTGATTGGCGCGCCGGAGAAATCATTGTGCGCGGCAAGGGAAACAGGCATGACCGCCTTCCGCTGCCGCCAGATGCGGGCAAGGCGATTGCCGATTACATCAAGGTCGAGCGCATATCATCGTCGCGTACGCTGTTTGTAACGGCGCGTCCGCCCCATCGCCCGTTCAGGGATGGGCAGATTCTTAACCTAATCCTGCGCGCTGCGTTTGCCAAAACGGGCCTCAAGCCGCCGGTTCCCTATGTCGGATCACACATCCTCCGGCATAGTCTGGCGGCCAATCTGACGCGGCACGGGGCTTCTCTGGAGGAAATTGCCGACATGCTACGCCATCGCTCACGCGCCAGCACGATGATCTATGCCCGTCTCGATATAGACGGCCTGCGCTCAATCGCCCAGTCTTGGCCGGTGGCCGGAGGTGCAGAATGAGTGCGTTATCCAAAGAACTCGACCGTTATCTGGCGGTTCGGCGCAGTCTGGGATTCGAGCTTCGCACGGACGAACGGATTTTGCGGAGATTCATCGCATTCGTGGAGCAGCAAGGGGGCAGCCATATCAGCACCGACTCGTTCCTGAGCTGGCAGGCTGCCTTCGGTCGGGCAAGCCGCCCGACATGGGCGCGACGCCTCGGGATCATCCGGCTCTTTGCGCAATGGCTGCATGGCCTCGATCCAAAACACGAGGTGCCGCCCCAATCAGTGGCTCCCGGCCACTATCGCCGAAACCGGCCCTATATATATAGTGAGCGGGAAATCCGGCGCATCATTGAGACGGCTTCTGATCTTTCCTCGCTAAATGGCCTCCGCTGCCTGACATACCCCGTTCTGTTCGGCCTTATTGCCGTTACGGGCATGCGGATTAGCGAAGCTATCGCTCTTGATGCGGATGATGTCGATCTGGAAACCGGAGTCCTGACGATACAGCGCGGGAAGCTGGGTAAGGGCCGTATGCTCCCGCTCTCGGCTTCCACCACGGCGCGTGTGACGGCGTATGCCATAGAACGTGATCGCATTCTCGGCTGTCGCCCGGAATCATTCTTCGTATCAGATCATGGCGTACGCCTTGCTGATTGCTCAGTTCGTTATAACTTTGCGGTCGTGTGTCAAAAGATCGGCCTTAGACCTGCCCAGAAGTACAACCGGCATGGGCGCGGGCCGCGCGTCCATGACCTTCGGCATAGCTTTGCCGTCCGCACGCTGATCAACTGGTACCGGACAGGAAAAGACCCGTCGAGGGAGATGCTGCGGCTTACGACTTATCTGGGACATGCAAATCCGGAGAATACTTACTGGTACATCGAGGCCGTGCCTGAACTGCTGGCGCTTGCCTCAGCCAGAGCATTAGCTTCTCTGACAAAGGAGGCGCAGCCATGACGAATGCTGTGCTTCAGAGACTCATCCAGCAGTTCTTCACCGAAAGGCTATGCGCGCAGATGGAGGCAAGCCCGAACACGATTGCCGGATACCGCGACACTTTCCGCCTGCTGCTGCGCTTCGCCAGCGACCGGACGGGAAGGCCGCCAACAAAGCTGAACGTCGATGACATGGACTGCGATCTGGTCGCCGACTTTCTTGCTCATGTCGAAACCGCGCGCCGGAACAGCGCGCGCAGCCGCAATACCCGGCTGGCCGCTATCCGGTCTTTCTTCCGGTATGTGGCCATGAACGAGCCCGCTTATATGCTGCACGCCCAGAAAATCCTCGCCATGCCCAGCAAACGCCATGTCCGGCGCACCGTGGACTTCCTGAATCGTGCAGAGATGAACGCATTGCTGGCCTCTCCCGACCGCTCGACATGGGTTGGGCGCAGGGACTATGCGATTCTCACCGTAGCCTTGCAGACGGGGTTGAGAGCGTCGGAGATCATCAACCTTCGGCGCTGTGACATCGCGCATGGCACAGGCGCTCATATCCAGTGTGAAGGTAAGGGCCGCAAGCAGCGATGTACGCCGCTACGGCAGGAAACCCTCAAGCTTCTAAAAGTCTGGCTTCAGGAACGGGGCGGCGATGACAATGACCCGCTCTTCCCAACCACGAGAGGGACGAGACTGAGCCGCGATGCCTTGGAGCAGATTGTCAGGAGACATACTCTGGCCGCATCGAAGTCATGCCCGTCGCTGAGGGGAAAGCGCGTGAGTCCGCATGTTCTCCGGCACAGCACCGCGATGGAACTGCTGCATCATGGTGTCGATCAGACCGTCATTGCGCTCTGGCTGGGGCATGAAAACGTCGAAACCACGCAAGTCTATATACATGCCGATCTTCGTCTGAAGGAAGCGGCACTTGCGCGTATAGCTGCCACGGCCTCCAATCCTGGACGATACCGGCCCGACGACGAACTGCTCGCGTTCCTAGAATCCCTTTAATTATGCCGACAAACCGCGCCGGAAGAGACTGAACTTCAAGGGAAGTTTCTTCCGGCGCGGCATAATCCGGGTGTCGGCATTATGGGTCTTATGCCGATATCGGCATAAGACCCACTGGACGAGCCACAAGACGCGCCTTGACCGCAGCTTTAACGCCAAGCGTTTTGGCGATAACGTCTATGCGCGGGAGGAACTTGTAGCAGAACTCGGCGCGGCCTTCCTGTCTGCCGACCTCGGCATCACGCCGGACATCAGAGACGACCATGCCGCCTATCTGGAGAACTGGTTGACCGTGTTGAAGGAAGACAAACGCGCCATATTCAGCGCAGCCGCTCACGCGCAGAGGGCAGCGGATTATCTGAACGGCTTGCAACC
>JBBRKX010000277.1:0-6635 GCA_038231675.1 Chthonomonadales bacterium
GCCATTTACCGTGCAGGAAGCGGGGCGCTATGCCGTTCGCCTGACCGTTCGCAACGCGCCGGATTACGGTCTTTACGACATCCTGGTGGATGCGCTGCCAGCGTTGCGTGGAGTCGATTTTCGGAGCGCCGAGGAAGAGGCCGACGTGCTGCTCGGCACGTTGGAACTGTCGTCCGGAGAGCATACGCTGGCTTTCCATGCTCTGGAAACCGCTTCCGGCGAGGCGAAGCCATTGGCAATCGAGATGCTGCGCCTGCTCAAACTGCCGGTGGAGGCAACACGAGAGGTCAAGACCGATAACGAGGCCCACTTCATTCGCCTCGGGATCGGGAGGGCGCTTTATGCTTACCGGCTGGCCTACGGGGAACTGCCCGAATCGCTGGAAGCCCTGGAGCAATCGGGGATTATGCCGGAACGCTATCTCACGGATGAGAACCGGAATCCCATGACCTCACGCCGCGACGGCGAATTCTTCATCGTGGAGGGCACCGTGCCGGATAGCTGGACGCATCGGTGGCTGGGACTGGATGCGCGCCGTTAACCGGATGCTACCACTGCAGTAATGTGTGCGCAATGAAGCGTGCAGGGATGCAAATGGTTTCGTTGGCTTCGCCGCGCCATGGAAATAGTCATCTGTCTTTCACGGTGAGCGTTATAAGCTTAGCAACGACGCCGCTTTCATTCATGGCGGCAACCTGGATGAGGTATGTTCCGGCGGCACTGGGCGCGCCGGAGACGAGACCGGTGGCCGTGTTGTAGGTGAGACCGGCGGGGAGGCTGGATTCGGGAGGCACTATTCCCTTTGCGCCGGGTGAGGTGGCGAAATAGTGGGTCGGTTTGTTGTTGGCCGTAATCTGATAGGCAAACGGCATGCTCACCGACCCGCTGGCGGCGTCGGGACTTGTTATGACGGGCCGATCGGGGAGCGGCGTGGTCACCGAGAGCGTCAGTGTCGCCATTCCGCTGCCGTTGCCATTGGTCGCCTTAAACGCAATCGAACTGATTCCCCTTTCGGTCGGCACGCCGGTAATTTCGCCGGTGGCTGCGTTGATGGCAAGGCCTTTCGGCAGCCCATTAGCGCTGAATCCGGTTGGCGCATGGAGCGCCGACGGCTGGTAGGTGAAAGCCTGGCCGACGGTAGCATAGGCCATCATCGTTCCGGTGATCACCGGGGCCACCGTGTCAGGCGTGCCTATGGGAACGATCACAATCGTATGTCGGACCGGAATGAGCACAGCCTTGACTGCGGCATCTTTCTGATCGTGGATGGCGATCATATTGGCGTCGAAGTTGCCGCCATTGTCGTTGCCGTTATAGTTGCTGGTCCCCTTGATCATATAGTTTTCGAATTCCTGTTTATCCGCGATAGCCTGCATTCCCCGGGCAAAGGGTGTGTCGAAGGGTGTGTGGGAGAATTCCTCCGGCAGGTTCACGCCTTTCATGAGCTGATCACGCGTAAATAATCTGGTTTCGCTGCCCCAGGTAACCTTGGCGCTGGGCGCGTCGAGATGCGACACTTTGAGCACCAGACGATTGAGATCCTGACTGAACGGCAGATAGGGGAGGATCGAGACCAGGCTGTTGGCAGCTTTGTCGTTGAATGGGTCGTAGTGATAACAGAACGGGTATTGGGAGCTGTCTAAGACTATCGCGCCGTTGGAGAAGCTGACTACGGAGTGTCCGGCGGATGCGTGCGCCTCGCCTTTCATAGCGACATCGATGGTTCCGATATCCCCGCTACAGGCGAGTGTCTTGAGCAACTCGTAGGCTATCATCAGGTGTCCATTGGCTGCGGGATGGACCATTCCGAAATCGTATTGCGGACCCAGCCCATTTTTTGCCAACGTGTAAGATTCTATCATGCGGTTATGGACGTCCGCGAAGGCGGAGCCGGTCTCTATTGCCGCAGCTCTGCCAAAATCGCGGAAATGGCCAAGGGTTGCATTCTGGCTTTGCGCGGCCGTCAGGCCGTGCGGATCGGCGCCTTTGAAGAAGTCGATGGACTTGTACGTGTCATCGACCAGGGTTGGCCCCGCTACAATGCGCTGACGAACGCCGTTGGATTTGAGCATCGCCAGGGCAGCGTGCATCGTCGTGTCGAAGCTGGCGCCTCTCGCTTCCGTGTAAACCGAATACTGCGTATCGTTCATGCCGTACAGAAAAGTGACGATCGTGGGATGGAACGCTTCCAGGTCCGACTGTCGGTTCAACAGACCGGCCAGCGTCTCGCCGCTGTGTCCGAAGGTGCAGACTTTGATGTCCTTGCGTCCGGCGCAGGCCAGCAGATACATTTCGACGTATCGGGGATAGAGCGTGACCTCCGTGATCGAATCGCCCCATATCGCAAGACGGCTGTTCCGCGGGAGGCTGTCCAGCGGAATAGTGGCCGTCTGCGCCGACAACAGGACTGGGGAAAAGAGGCAAGCAATACAGAGAGCAATGATGTGAGCGGGTTTCACGATCTGATCGAGCAAGCTGCGGTGCATTTTCATTGACTTCCTCTCACAGGTTCCGGCGGGCCCAGAATACGCAACGTTACAATCTGGTCATGGCCGACTGGAAACGTTACGACGCGCCCCTGATTTAGGATGCGCCGTCGGGAAAAAGGCTGCTCCAGTATGTTCGTCTCCGCTACTCGTACGGGCGGGGCGAAGGTAATGCGGGCGACCGTATTGTGTCCCTGAGTTTCAAACAGACGCAAGATATATCCGAGGCCGTCCTCGCTATGTTTGAGCACGCCAGCGATTTCGAATCTATTCTATCCTTCCGAAAGACGTTGTCTTCACCATTCTCTCTGGTAAGGACCTATCGGAATCAAAACCGGGTGTAGACCTGCGCCTCTCGGTCAAGCCGTAGCCGAAGGTCCTTTCCGTACTCACCAACTATCAGGGAACTCGGAGGAAGGCGATCACCGATGATCCGACCGACGAAATCATTGTTTTGTTTATTATTCCTGCTTATGGTCCCTTGTTTACAGGGTCCCGCTGACGCCGCTACGCCACCTATGAACGATATCGGATTCTGCAAGCCGTATACCTGGCTCTCCGGCAGTTGGGTGGCATCGCCGCGCGTGCCACTCCTCGGCGATATCAATGGCGATGGCTATGCGGATTTTCTCTACGCTTCCCCACAGGACAAAAGCATCGATGTGTCCCTCAATGGACGAGGATGGAAACCGTTGCGGGGCCAGCTTCTGCTCTCCGGCCTTCCCCAGGCGATCCAAGCGATGTGCCTTGGCCACTTCGGCGGGAAGGCGCTTGATCTGGTAGTGTTAAGCAAAGAGGGCAGCTTGCGGATGGCTCACGGCATACAGACCGGGGAGTTCTCCATATCCACGCCTCTATGCACGGTGACCGATCTGGCAGGCAAGGTGTGGCTTCTCGCGGGGAAGATCGCCTCCTCCGCGTTCGACGACGTGCTGGTGGTGGAGGCAAACGGTCGCGTACAGGTTTTCGACGCGGACGGTAGGTTGCTGAAAAAATATGATATTGAGTTGCCTGTTGCCGATGCGGCGGTGGGGGATATAGACGGCGATGGCAAAGTGGAACTGGCTGTCCGCACGGGAAGCAAAGTCATCCTCTACCACCTCGGCGAAACAGCACGAAAATTTGCGACCATCCGTGCGCCCAGGGGCCAGGAGGCACTTGCATTGGGCGATATCAACGGAGACGGCAAGGCGGATGTACTGGTGGATGGGCAGGTGTTCCTGGCGCCGGAGTTACGGCAAACGGTGTCTGTCCCAGGTTGGGACAAATTCACTAAGCCTGTCATTGCCCTGATGGCGGATGTTGTCGGCCATCACCGTGCGGACGTCGTTATCCAGCACGAGGGACAGGACTATTTCGGCAGCACCGAAACAGACTGCGATCTCTACATCACCTACTTCAAGAGCGATCCGGACTGGGACTGTGACGGCCTGTCCAATGAAGATGAGATCCGCATAGGCAGCGATCCGCTCGACCGGACAACCAGTCATGACGGCCTGATGGATGGTTGGAAGGTGCACGGTTTCGCCGGGATCGATTTCCCTGGGTTGGGCGCCTCTCCACTGCATAAAGATGTGCTTGTGATGAACCTCCCCTACGACAACGTCCCCATCGACCGGATGGAAACCGTTATGCGTGACGAGATCGTGCCTTTCTTTGCCAGGCTGCCTTACACCAACCTGGACGGGACGAAGGGCTTCGCCCTGCATTGGGTTACCCAGCACCCCGCGCTGCCGGTGAAAGGAAACGAAGGGAAGGGATGGGGGCAAATCGCCGCGGAGACGTTTCCACCGGAGAAAATGGGCCTCTACCACTGGATGCTGATTAGTGGAATGGGAGGCGGAGGTCAGTCCGGTCAGCTCGCCGATGCCGGCTCGACGGGCATGGGCTCGTGGAGCCACGAGTTTGGACACCAACTCGGCCTGTCTCACACGGGAAAATGGAGTAACTGGGCGCCGACCTACACGAGTCTGATGAACTATAGTTACAGCTATGGTTTCGAGGGGGATCGCAAGAAAGTACACTTCAGCACGGGAGAACTGGCGAGCCTGGTGCTAAACGAGTCCCACCTGCCGGGAAAGGCGCCTTTCCCCATTGAGAAGCTCCAGTTCCTGACCGGGCCGCCATACCACCTTCGCCTGAAGCCGGCGGGCAAGGACGCCACATATATCGATTGGGGATGGACAGGGGTCTTCGCCGACCGAAAAGTAAAGGCGAACATCACGTTCGGCTATGGCGTGGGCGCGGGCGAGCGTTTGCAGCCGAGTGGCAAGCAGCCGTTCAACTACGACGGTCCCTACGAACTGATGACGGATTACCAGGCCTCTCTTGCCGAACATCAGGGCAAGCTGTATATGGTGACCGCAAGCCGCGATCCCCTGGATCCGAAGGCTCCCCGTCCTGAGAGCGCTCGCCTGGTGATACAGACGTATCTGGGCAAGCATGCATGGACGCCGCCTGTGGTGATCGCACCGAATGTGACCAACGATCCTTGCGCGGCAAGCGACGGTCGGACCTTGTATGTCTTCTACCCCACCTCGGAGGGGGTGATGTATCGCTTTGGACGACCCACTACGCTCGGCGCGGCGCAACGCATCCCGGACAGCAAGGGGGCGTACGTCAGTGCGGTCAACTGGCAGGGTACGCTGCATCTCTTCCTCTATACGGGCCCGGACAAGAACATTGTCTATCGCACAGTACGTGGAAGTAGTCTTGGCCCAGTGGTCGATATGGGGGTGAAAAGTACGATCCCGCCCGGTCCGGCCGTCGATACCCTCCAGAGGCAGCTTCTCCTCGGGACCGCAGGACTTTTTGGCAAGCAGCCTTACCGCTGGCAGTTGCGTCGGTTCGTCTTGGATGCGGAGAGCGGCGGTTTCAAGGAAGTGTCGTGTACTTTTGTGGGCGGCGAGAAATCCGGCTGGGCGGGCAACCGCCGGCCCACGCTGATTTTTACCCCGGATCGTGAATTCGGGCCGGAGGGGCGGATTTACTGGATCGCCGCCGGCCTGGCCCAACCGCTGACAACACCCACGGCATTTTTCATCTCCCAGACCATCGGCTACAAAGATGTGAACGATGGCTGGCTTCTCTGGCGCTACTACGACGAGTGGACCAACACCCATAGTGGGATCGGCGCCGCTTGGTACGACAGAGACATTACGATCGCGACGACCTGGGCATCCGGTACCGCCGGGGGCGATGGAGGCGTATTCTGCGCCTACAATGGCACGGCCATCGGCAACACGGATATGGGCGACTTTGACGACATCTCCCTTATGGCAAATTACGGCATGGCGCGTTCGATCGGCACGTTTGCGCGTATGCCTCCCCTCCGAGAAAATAAGTGACGTTGTGGATGTTCCGCTTGATTGCTACCGAAAGTTACTTGCTTACAGGCGTAAACTGAGCAACAAATCCGCCGTCCAGGGCCACATGTAGCCGCAACGTATCGCGAGCCGACACCTCGATCGTCTCCGTTGTCAGGTGATTGGGAGCGGTTTCCGCGTCGGACGCATCCTTCCAGACCTTTGCCGTGTACCGTTCCGGAGCTAAGAATGTCAGCGGGAGTTCCAACTCTCGTGCTTGCTTCGCCGACATACCGCCCACATACCAGGTTCTCCCCTTACGCCGCGCCGTCACCAACACCTCTCCTATCTCTCCCATCAGTACGCGCGTCTCGTCCCACCAGGTTGGAACCATGGTAAGGAACTCGAAACCCGGTTGACCTTCGTAGGCCCCCGGATAGTCCGCCAGCATCGGACTGGGATTGTCGAAGCAGACGTACATGGCCAGATGATGACAGCGCGTTCCCAGCACATTCGGCGCGATATAATGGGGAGCGAACGCCGCCCGCGTCACGGCCCGGAAACCGCCCGCGTGATAGTCCATCGGTCCCGCCACCATGCGGGTAAACACCAGGTTCAACGTATGCTCCGGTGTGCATCGGTCGCTCCATTTGAGGTATTCCAGGTTCAGCGCGCCCTCCTGGTTCATCAGGTTAGGATAGGTGCGTTGTAGGCCGGTCGACTTCCAGATACCGTGCAGGTGGATCAGGATGTGATGCCGCGCCGCCGCCTGCAAGATCTCCTCCACGAACTCCACGGTCTCCTGGTCGTCATGATCGAAGAAGTCCACCATCATGCCGCTCCA
>JBBRKX010000278.1:0-6632 GCA_038231675.1 Chthonomonadales bacterium
GTGATGCCGTCCAGCATGGGCAGCCGTCGCCAGGGCCGCTTCGAGAGGTCGATCGTCTCACTTTCGTGGTCCGAATTTTTACGATATTCCAATGTCGGGCCACCGTTCACATCCTGGCCAATCGCGACATACATATCCTCGACCAGGTCCATCATGGCGTCCAGGTCGACATAGGCCTGATAGAGTTCCATGAGAGTGAACTCCGGATTGTGGCGCGTGGACATTCCTTCGTTCCGGAAGACCCGGCCGATCTCGTATACCTTTTCGAAGCCGCCCACGATGAGACGCTTGAGATAAAGCTCCAGCGAAATCCGCAATTTAAACTCATGATCCAATGCGTTATGATGGGTAAGAAACGGCCGGGCGGCCGCGCCGCCCGCGACCAGTTGCAGAACCGGCGTCTCAACCTCCAGAAAACCACGCGCATCGAGGAAACGCCGCATGGCGGTCACAACCCGAGACCGCCTGGTAAGCATGGCCCGAGACTCGGGATTCGCAAGCAGATCGAGGTAACGATGCCGATAGCGTTCCTCTTTATCGGAAAGCGCGCCATGGGTCTGGCCGGCGCTGTCTAATTTCCCAAGTGGCGGCGGGCGCAAGGCCTTGGCAACCAACTTGACCTGCGACGCATGGATGCTGATCTCTCCCGCGTTCGTGCGAAAGACCGCGCCTTCGATGCTGAGAAAATCCCCGAGATCGATTTCCTTGAAGCGCCCGTAACTCTCTTCCCCAACATCGTCACGCTTTACATAAATCTGGATGCGTCCAGACTCATCCGCGATATTTGCAAAGGTGATCTTGCCCTTCGGGCGCCTGGCGACAAGGCGACCCGCAATTTGAACCACCTTACCGTCCATCGAAGGAAAATTTTCTTCACACACGATTTCTGAAGCGGTATGGCTGCGGTCGCAACGTTCCACCGCGAACGGATCACGCGCCTGCTGTCTAAGGTCCATGAGCTTCTGCAAACGCAGCGTTCGCTGCTCATTCGGGTCTTCATTCGAAAGAAGTTCTGGTTCGCTCACAAATCCTCCGCCTTGCATATGTAATTGCATGCTCGCCACTGCCCCAGGGGCGCGATGGCGCAGTTACTTTCGAATTCCCTCGATACGATACCGGAGGACGCCGTCCGGAATATAAATTTCGGCCATATCCCCGGGGCGCTTCCCATAGAGCGCCTCGCCAACGGGCGATTCATCTGAAATCAGCTCGTTATCCGGATCGGCCTCGACCGAATTTACGAGAGTGAATTCCCACTCATCGTCATTTTCGAGGTTCGTCATCCTTACAATAGATCCAATACCCACCCGATCGACGGGTATGTCGGCGGGGTCCAGGACTTGCGCCACTTGAAGCACCCGACGCACTTCCAAGATCTGGCTCTCCACCAGCGCCTGCTCGGTCTTGGCGTCTTCATATTCCGCGTTTTCGGCGAGGTCTCCAAACTGCTTCGAGTCGCGGATGCGCTCGGCGACCGCCCGCCGCTGCACGTTGCGCAGGAAGTCCAGGCGTTGCTCCAGCTTGTCACGCCCCTGTTGCGTCAGCACCACATCTCCGTCCTGCGACATCCTCTTATCTCTCCTGTTGCCCGGTCTTTGTTTATCGATCCGGACGTCCTGCGGCGAAATCTTTACAAAGCAATACGAAAGATCGACCGGCATTTGCGCCAATTAAAAACTTTCACACGCACTGTGAACAGACAAACACACTAAAAAGCACTGAGTACCGGTGGAGGTCTCAGTGCTCAAGAACCGCTGAAAGGATGTAAAATTGTGGCGCAATGATAGCATATTCTCGCCTCATCTGTCAATAGCAGGCGCGCAAAAACAGCCCCTCCCTACCTAACTTCGCGGGAACATCACGGGACGCATGGAACCTGATGAACGGCCCCTGCGCCCACCGCTAAAACGCTGGTTTACATTCCAAATGAGATCGTCGTGAAGTGTCTTAATCCAAATTTAATCATTCCTTAACATAGGCTTAACATTCCAGGACTAGAATCTCAACGTGTAAGAAATGAAAGATCGGCGATAAAACCCGATATGCGCGTTCCTCTGAAGTCTTCCCGGAGGCGAGCGAGGTTTGGATTTAGAGTGTTTGAGCCATCGATAACCGGAAGACACATTGTTGCTGCAACGAAGGAGAATTCAAGAGATGAAGTCGATCAAATATGCCGTTCGCCTTGGAGCGGCCGCAGCCTTGCTGGGCGCGATAATGGCACCCCAGGCGGCCTCCGCTCAGGCCATCGAAGGTGCGGGAGCCACGTTCCCTGCCCCAATCTATAAAGAATGGTTCGCGAAATTTCAGGGCGCGACCGGCATCAGCGTGAACTATCAGGCGGTCGGCTCCGGCGCGGGAATCGCCGCGATCAAGAATCGCACCGTGGACTTCGGCGCAAGCGACGCCCCTCTTTCCAGCGCGGAAGAGGCCGCGATGCCGGGCCCCGTCGTGCACATCCCCACTGTTGGCGGCGCGGTGGCGATGACCTACAACCTTCCAGGCGTTCCGAATGGACTGAAGTTCACACCGGAAATCATTTCCGGTATTTTCCTTGGCCATATCAAGGAATGGAACGATCTCCATATCCGCGCCGTGAACCCGGGTGTCAACCTGCCTGCCGACGCGATTCAGCCGGTGCATCGAACGGATGGCTCCGGCACCACCTATATCTTCACCAACTACCTGCGTAAGGCGAACGGCGAGTGGGCTGCGGGCCCGGGCGCCGGCAAGTCCATCAGTTGGCCCGTGGGCCTGGGCGGAAAGGGCAGCGCCGGCGTCTCCGCCCTCGTCCGCCGCACTGTCGGCGCCGTGGCGTATGTCGAGCTCGCCTACGCCGTGGAAAACAAGCTTCCCGTTGGCGTTGTCAGAAACCATGATGGCAAGTTCGTCGCTCCGCCCTCGGAATCCACGACCGAAGCCATCGGTCACTATGTGGCGCAACTAAGCCGTGACATCAAAACTCCCACGGTCGACGCGCCGGGCGCGGGCAGCTACCCCATCTGCAGCTTGACGTACATCCTCCTATACCGGAATGGCGGCCCGAAGGCAGGCCCCACTACCCGGCTCTGGAGTTGGGCCATGCAGCCGGCGCAGCAGCAGGCGACTCGTGGCCTCCTGTATGCGGCCCTACCGGAAGCGCTCGTGAAGATCAATCTTGCCAATCTGCGGTCCATCCACGGCGCTCAGATGGCATCGAACCCGGGCTCCCCTGCTCAGGTCGCCCGCAAGTAGGCGTTCGTCCACGCTTCATGACCCGGTTTTATTTTTACGGGCCGGGTCATGCTGTAATATTCAACCTGAAATGAAATAGGACTGAAGCGAGTTCTCGCCAATGGCACAATCCGCATCCGATTATCAGGCCGCCGGTCCCTCCAGCCCTCAGGGGCAGGCCAAAGCATCCGCACGGGCGGCGCGTGGGCGCATCATCGACGCCATTTTTCGAAATGCAACTCTCTTTTTTGCCCTGAGCACGGTTGTTTTGATCGCCGGTATTGCCATCTCCCTATATATTGCCTCCCGCCCTAATATCCATCATGCGGGAGCCTACATCGTAACCGGGCGCGAATGGGATCCCGCTCCGGCGGACCCCACCTCGGGAAAAATGACAGGCGACGTTTACGGCGGGCTGGCCTTTATCTACGGCACGCTCCTCACCTCGGTGATCGCGTTGATCATCGCGGTGCCTCTGGGAGTGGGAGCCGCAATTTTTCTCGCGGAAATCGCGCCACGCAAGATCAGCACCCCGCTCTCGTTTCTGGTCGAGCTCCTTGCGGCGGTGCCCAGCATCGTATACGGCTTCTGGGCGCTGCAGCACATGGTGCCTTTCTTCGGCTCCACGGTCGAGCCCTGGCTCTTCAAACATTTCGGCAAAGTGCCGTTCTTCGCCTCGCAGGAGTCGGCCGGGCAGGATTTTCTGGTGGCCGGCTGCATCCTCGCACTGATGGTGCTCCCCTTTATCACCGCGATCTCAAGAGATGTGCTGCGAACCGTCCCCAGCGCGCAGCGTGAAGCGGCTATCGGCATGGGCGCCACACGCTGGGAGGCCATCAAAGGGGTGGTGCTGAAGTATGGCAGCAGCGGCATCATTGGGGCCACCATGCTGGGGTTGGGCCGCGCTCTCGGGGAGACCATGGCCGTCACCATCGTGATCGGCAGCCAACCGAACTTACCCAAGTGGGGAATCCCGGGCAGCTTTTCCTTCCTGCGCCCAGGGTACACGATGTCTTCCCTACTCGCGGACCAGTATCCAAACCCGAATTCACCGCTCCATCTTTCCGCGCTTACCGAGTTCGCCCTGCTGCTGTTTATCGTGACCATCGTCGTAAACGGACTTGCGCGAGGCCTGGTGTGGCTGACTGCGGCGCGCATGGGCGGCAAAACGACAAGCGACGCAAGTCTTAAGTTCAAGGCATCCGTCGCCTCGGCGCTCAACGCGACCGTCATCGTATTTATCGCCGCAGTCTTCCTGTACCAGGGCCGCCAGGATGTGATAGCGCACCATCTGAGTGGCCTCTTCGGTGTCGCCGAACTGATCGGTTACTTCCTGATCGGTCTGGTCCTATTCAATCGGTTTATTCCAGGGCGTTCGTTCTATCTTACGTATCGCAGACTGGTAAGCGGCTTTTCGCTCTCACTCTGTGGCGCCTGCGCCCTGGCCGCATGTGGCGCAATGATTATGCTGCTCCTGTCTGTCGCACATGATGGCGGGCCTTCCCTGTTGCATTCCCACTTGTTTCGATCTCCCAATGGAATCCATCCGGAAGAAGGCGGGCTGCTGCACGCCATCGTGGGAACCATAGAACTGATTATCGCGGCATCCGCATTCGGCATTCCGTTTGGAGTCCTCGGAGGCATATTTCTCGCCGAGTTCGGAAACAACCGGCTTGGCGGCTGGACACGTTTTGCGGCCGATCTATTGAACGGCGTCCCATCCATCGTCGTCGGCATCTTCGCCTATACGTTGATCATCGTGCCCACGAGAAGCAATTTCGGTTGGGCCGGCGCTTTTGCTCTAGGCGTGTTGATGATCCCAACGGTCATGCGGACCACCGAAGAGCTGGTTCGCCTTGTGCCGATGTCGCTCCGTGAGGCTTCGCTGGCGCTGGGAGCCACATACACCAAAACCATGTGGTCGATCATACTTCCCGCCGCTCGCGGGGGCATCGTCACGGGTTCGCTTCTCGCGCTGGCCAGGATCGCAGGCGAAACTGCTCCCCTTCTCATGGTCAGTTGCAACAGTTCCGTCATGGTTCACAACCTGAAGGAACGCGTCGCTTCCCTACCGGTCATGATCTATGTTTTGCGAGACGACCCGGGCAGCCAGGCAATACCGCAATCCTGGGGATGCGCTTTTCTGCTCGTATTGCTTGTATTGATCTTCAGCGTTCTAGCCCGGTTCGCCACGCGCGACAAGATGAAGATGACCGCCTGATTCGCCTGATTCGATAGACCTGCCGGAAGATATAAGATATACTTTTGTGGCAGTCGCCTGTATTTGCGTATACGATTGCGCGGGGAGAGAGGATTATGGAACATTCGACTCGTACCGGTAGTGCGGTCGCCGACAACGATCCATCGGACATTCATTCGAAAACAGGTGAGGAACGTACGATCGAAGGGAAGCGCTTCGCGGTGGATTCACATTCCGACGTCCTGACATCCGTTCGCCTCGAGGCGGATCATGTGAACTTTTATTACGACAAATTCAAGGCGCTGAAAGATGTCAGCATTTGTATTCATGATCGTAGCGTGGTCGCACTCATCGGACCTTCCGGCTGTGGGAAGTCCACCTTTTTGCGCACACTCAACCGCATGAACGATCTCATCCCGAATACGCGCGTCGAAGGGAAGATCACGTTGGACGGCTCCGACCTATACGGCCGCAGCGTCGATCTGGTCGGCCTTCGAAAACGCGTGGGAATGGTGTTTCAGCGTCCCAATCCCTTCCCCATGAGCATCTGGGACAACGTGGCATATGGCCCGCGTCTCCATGGCCAACGCAACCGCGCCAAATTGAATGAACTGGTGGAACGCAGCCTCACACAGTCCGCGCTGTGGGAGGAGGTAAAGGATTCGCTGCGAAAATCCGCGTTCGACCTATCGGGCGGGCAGCAGCAGCGGCTTTGCATCGCGCGTGTTCTTGCCGTGGAGCCGGAAGTCATTCTGATGGACGAACCCTGCTCGGCTCTGGATCCGAACTCCACCTACCGGATCGAAGAGCTCATCGGCGAGTTGAAATCCAGCTACACGATCGTCATCGTCACGCACAATATGCAGCAGGCGGCCCGAGTCTCCGATATGACCGGTTTTTTCCTCAAAGGGGAACTGGTGGAGGTTGCGACGACATCCAAAATGTTCACCAAGCCGGTCGACTCGCGTACAGAAGACTACATCCAGGGCAAGTTCGGTTGATATGCTTTAACATATCTTTTTTGCAATCGTTTTCCCTGTCAGGCTCGAGATTACCACGGATCGGACCTTCGATGTCAACTAAGAATAGGCAGAGAGGCCAGATCGCCCCGCGACGGAAGCCCTTTCCGGTGGAGTCATATTGAAATGAAAGTGCTGGTCGTGGACGACGAGCTGCCGATCGTAGAGGCAGTGGTCTATAATTTACGTAAGGAAGGCTATCA
>JBBRKX010000279.1:0-6616 GCA_038231675.1 Chthonomonadales bacterium
ACCATCTTCACCAGTCGATCCTCGGCGCCGGAAAGCGGCTCGAGGGCACGCACGCACAGGACAGCGGCATCCACTATCGGCGACAGGTTGAGCGCATCTGTAAAGATTACGGACGATGGTGTGTCATAGAGAATATAGTCCGCCCTTTCCCGGAGCTTATGCGAAAGCGCAAGCATATTCGGGGATCGGAACAGTTCCCAGGGATTAGCAGGAGTTCGCCCGCTCGAAATCACCTGTAGGTTCGGCACGGTGGTCCCGATCAGCGCCTGTTCGATGGATTCGTCATTCGGGTTGCGGATAAGGTCGACAAAACCGAATTCATTTGGAAGTTCGAAAACCTGATGTAATTCCGGAGTGCGTATGTTCGCGTCGACGATAATCACCTTTTTGCCGGCCTGGGCGAGGGTGATTCCCAGGTTCGTCAAAGCTGTCGTGCTACCCTGTTCCGCCTTGGCGGAAACCACCATCAACGATTTGAACTGTGGACCATCCTTATCGAGAAGGTGCATCGCCACAAACCGGAATGCTTCCGCCTGGATCGATTGCGGATAAAGTTCGGTCACCCGAGCCAGCGCGTTATAGGAGATCTCTCCCATGGGCTGCGGGATGGCGGCAAGCACCCGAGTCGGCAGCGCGATCTCCGCCTGCTGGACCGATTTGAGCCTCAAGTCCACCGAATCGAGAGCCACGGCGATCGCGCCGCTTCCGATCATCGCGATCAGGGCCGCGATGGCAATCAGTTTAGCGGTGCGGCCTTCCGTCGCGTTCGACGGCGGGTTGAACGTACTGACCCGATCCATGATGGCGATCGGAGTGGCGCCGCTTGCCGCGTCGAAGGTCATGCGAGCCGAATGCAGGCGGGCCGCCATATTATTTTTGTTTTCAAGCGCGTTGGAGATATCTCCGGCGAGCGCGGAAAGATGGGTATCGACGTTTTGGTATTTTTTCATCTCCGCCTGGGCGCCTATCACGGCGGCCCCAGACGTCGTAAGCTGCGCCTGGGCGGCGGCGCCCTGTTCTTGCAGCGTCCTGGCCTGTGTCGAGAGAGCAACCCATTCCGGATTCGTCTGAGTGGATGGCCTGCCGGCCTGTCCGGCTTTTTCCACCGCGAGGCGGGCGGCCACATGTTTACGTGCCTGAGCAGCCTGAACGACTTTCGGGCTTGTGTCCGGGTAGCGTAGTTTCAGATCGGAAAGCTGCTGGTCTAGTTTCGCGAGTTCGTCGTTCAACTGGCCGATCATCGGGTTCGGCGGCGCGGGAATAATCTGCGTGATGGTTTTCGGGGTGACGGCGAGGTCGCTCGACACTTTGCCCAATTCGGCCTGAGCCGCCGCGAGCTTTTGCGTCGCATCGCTCCGCTGGTGCAGCGCATCGTCCAGAGAGTGCTGCAGGAGCGGATCATTTCCCCCCGGAGACATGATCCCACGGGCGGTTCTGAACGCATCATACCTTGCGCGAGCCTGATTCAGTCGCGTCTCGGTATCATGATACTGGCGCTCCAAAAGCGTGACGGTTTGTCTGGCCTGGCGTGTACGAACGCTTTGATAAACGATGACAAATTGATCCGCGATGGCATTCGCCAGTTCCTCAGCGCGAATAGGGCTCGAGTCCGTCACACGAAGATGGAACAGGCGCGGCGCGGAGGCCACGAAATCGATATTCTTCAGGAGATCGGGCGGCAGCTGCGTGATTTGCAGTTTCTTCAGCGCCGGTTCCAGCACATCGCGGCTCTGTACGATCGCCTTATAAATGTTCGCCTGAGCCGTCGCCTCGATCATACTTTCGACCGTCTGCCCCTGCGCGGCGCTTTGATCCGTAGCGCCCGGGCCTAGCAGAGGCGAGGATTGCGGCTGCACGAACTGCACCGTGGCAACCCACTTGGATCCTACAAGTCGAGTCGCTCCCCAGGTAAGGCCGGCGGCAACAAGGACGCTTAGCAGAAGAAGCCATTTGCGCTTCCCGAATATTCCCAAAACGCGCCAAAAATCCATCGTAACTCCCCTTTGCACCACCCAACCTACCGGTACGGACACTACGGTCTACACAACCGTAAGTACCTGTCCGAGGCCGGATGTGCAAGGAATATAGCTCGCTTCACCGCATTTGGTCTCTCATGCGCCGTGATTTCTCAGGGCCATGGGTCCACTCCAAGCAATCGTCGGCCAAGCGCGGTCAGTTCAGCCGTTCGCCCCAGGCTCTGCTCTAACGCGCGCGGATCCCCGGGGAAGATCGGCGTGCCGGGCGGGCAATGATCGCGCCAGCATTTCACTCTCTGGTCACGGTCGCCCTGCCCGTCCGGCGGCGCCGGGAACATCGAAATATATTGAGAGAACCGTGGACTGCCAGAAACGTTATGGCCGTTTCCGTGCGCCAGCAGGTTACTCCATATCACCATATCTCCCGCTTTGCCCGGAATGGGCGTCACGTTCAAACCCGTCGTGTCCGGGACTCTCGGATCACGATCTTCTGGCTGCGTCCGGATCCACTCCTCGAGGTTCCTATGAAACCCGGGAATACATTGGAAGCCCCCCTGATCCGCCGAAGTATCCGTCAGATAGAGTACGCCTTGTACTCCAAATCGAACGGGCAGACGCGAAGTGTCCACATCCCAATGAATAAAGCCCTTATGATCGTATTCCGGATGCGCGGCATGTCGCGGTGGCTTGAAGCCCGCGCGATCGATCGTCACCCACAATTTTTCGGTTCCCAATAGGTCCGAAAATAGAGAATGCACACGAGGCTCTTGCCGGGTATCCCAGAGCGCCTGATGCTGATACAGTTCCACCATGCCGCCAGGCTTCAACGGAGACCGATACCAGTCCTCCGGGTTGTCACGGTCCATTCCCAGGAATTCGAAGAGAGCGGCGATGACCGCCTCGCACTTTTCCTTCGAGACCACTTGCGGCACATGGATAAAACCTTGTTCCGTAAAGGATGCAAGATCTTCCGGACCTATTATCGGCACAACGGGACCCTTTCTTATCGGCAACTACCCATAGGCCACGAATCAAGGACTCCGCCATTGGCGAGGGTTACGCTTGGAGAAGAAAAGCAACATACATCGGTCATTATACGCGATTTCATAATAAATCGTTCGCTCGCCAGTCACTCTATTTCGCTTCCCATGTCCGCCTCGCATCGGCGCCTGAGGGAAATGCGGCATTCCAACGGGAATAATATGCTTCTTTAATCCATCGACATACCTCGAGAGGAAACCTGTAGGCGCCAGGGAAGCGACCCTTATGGATAAGAAAAACCGGTATACGAACCGGTGCGAAATGCGCCGAAGATCCAACATGTTGTCCTGCGACGACACGCCAATGTGCCTTCCATTTCCTAATCAGCATGTTCCCGAGGAGCATCCGCTGTACACAGGAGAACATATCGATACGGCGGACCAGAACAAGAAAGCACGGTTCACACAGCCCCTCGGTGGAGCTGTCACGTAAATTTGACGACCATGAAGCAAGAAAAGATCGCTCGATTTAGAAATATTTTTAGCGGATTGGCCGCTATGACGGTAATTTCGGGACAAATGGGTGTCCGAGCCTACCCTGCAACTAAACATGGCGAAGCCGTGCTTAGAACTTATGCGCACATGCCGCTATGCTTCGAAGAGAATCGGGGACAAACGGATGCCACTGTCGACTTCCTAGGACGAGGCGATGGATACAACCTTTTTCTTACGCCACAAGAGGCTGTTTTCTGTTTCACCTCGCCGCACCAGACTGGCCGAGCGGAGGGGCGACAGGCCACTTTGCGGCTGCGGCTCTCAGGTGGGAACACCAATGCTCCCGTACGGGGAAGCGGTCGACTGCCCACCAAAACGAGCTACTTTCATGGGAATATACGATCCGATTGGCGACACGCCATCTCCTCTTTCCAAAGTGTCCGTTATGCGGGCGTTTATCCCGGGATAGATCTGGTTTACTACGGGAATCGGCGCCGGTTAGAATATGATTTCGTCGTCGGCGCGCACGCCGATCCCCGCCCTATCCGGCTGGACTTCCTGGGAGCACGGCGCATTCGAATCGACCAAAGCGGAAACCTCGTTGTGGGCATGGACGATGGAAACGTGCTATGGAAGCGACCGAAAATCTATCAGAAAGTGGACGGTCGGCGCATTGCCATCAAGGGAAATTATGTCCGAAGAGGGCTTTGCGGCGTCGGCTTCAAAATCGCTCGCTACAATCGTTCGCAGCCACTCGTTATCGACCCCATACTGGTCTATTCGACCTATCTGGGTGGGTCAGGATCTTCCGTGGCGTACAGCGTGGCGATGGACGCGGCCGGTAACGCGTATGTGGCTGGAACCACGGCGGCAGCCGACTTCCCCGTCACGACGGGAGCGTTTCAACCCCACATCGCCGCGCCTCAAAAATTCGATGCGTTCGTCGCCAAAATCGACCCGAGCGGGACTTCGCTCCAGTATTCCACCTTCATCGGCGGCGATGGAAATGATGGCGCATATGGCATCGCGGTGGATAAGACTGGAAGCGCCTTCCTGTCCGGCGAAACGATTTCTTCCAATTTTCCCGTCACCGCGCACGCCTTCCAACGGAAGCCAGGAGGAGGCTCCGCCGCAGATGCCTTCGCATGTAAGTTGAGCCCGGATGGGACCAGCCTGCTTTATGCGACCTACCTGGGGGGAAGTGGAAACGATTATGCAAACGCGATTGCCGTGGACGAGGCCGGAAATGCCTATGTGACGGGAGCGACCGATTCACAAGACTTCCCCGTTACAGTCGGCGCTGCGCAAAAGTCCCTTGGGACGGGGGCGGTCAGCAACGCGTTCGTCGTCGAAATCGATCCGAGCGGTTCGGCGGAGTTGTATGGGAGCTATCTTGGAGGCGGCAATTATGACGGAGCCTATGGGATTGCAGTAGACGCCGCCGGGCACGCGTATGTGGTGGGCATCGCCTACTCTCAAGATTTTCCGACCACGACAGGGGCGCTCCAGACCAGTCTTCTGGGCGGATACGACGCCTTTATCGCAAAATTCGACATGGCCAAAGTGGGAGCCACAAGTCTGATTTACTCCAGCCTGTTGGGGGGAAGCGGCGGAGCGACGGCGTATGCGATCGCGGTCGACACCGGGGGCCAGGCCTACGTTACGGGGTCGACCACCAGCGCGGATTTCCCGATTACTCCGAACGCCTTCCAGCCCGCGCCGCGTGGAGCGGCAACCGAAACCGCTTATGTCGCGAAGATGAACGCGACGGGTAGCGCTCTTATCTACTCCACCTACCTTGGCGGCGGCAATACGGATTACGGTTATGGCATCTGCCTGGATGTCCGAGGAGACGCGGTGGTGACGGGGAATACCGTTTCCGCTGATTTCCCGGTGACCGCCAGGGCGGTTCAGGCGACATATGGAGGCGGCGACAATGGAGACGCTTTTGTCGCCGTGCTAAACCCCTCCGGAACACAACTGCTTTATGGCGCCTATCTGGGAGGCAACGGAAGCGATATAGCTTATGGAATCGCCGCCGACAAATACGGCAATGCGGTGGTGGTCGGACAAACAACCGGGGACATGCCCACAAATACCGGCGCCTTCCAGCCCCAATACCCTGGCGGCAATACCAGCGGTTTCGTCACCAAGGTGCATTTCGACGCGACGCCGACGGGAATAGACATGAATGGGGATGGATTGCCCGATATGCTCCTGCAAAGCCAGAAAACGGGCGACGTGGTTTACGCCCTCTTGAATGGGACCGCCGCCACAAAATTCGGCTATCTGTTCCAGGGGATCGCCTCAGACTGGCAAATCGTGGGCGCGATGGACATCGATGGCGATGGCCAACCGGACCTCCTCTGGCAAAACAGGACAACCGGCGATATCGCGTATATCCTCCTGAAGAACGGGATACCCGGTCAGTTTGGCGTTCTGTTTCATGGCGTCGGTCTCGACTGGCATCTGGTAGGCACGGCGGACTTGAATGGAGACGGCAAAACGGACCTTCTCTTCCAAAATGCTCGTACGGGGGATGTGAGCTACACGCTCATGAACGGTCCGGTTGCGCTCCTGTCCGGGTACCTGTTCCAAAACATCGACCCGAACTGGCGCATCGTCGGCACACCGGACCTCGATGGCGACGGCAGTCCGGATCTCTTGTGGCAGCACGGCGTCACGGGAATTGTGGCGTACCATCTGATGCGGGGAGTCACCCCCAAAAGCTTCGGGGTTCTCTTCAGCGTCGGCGATACTCTGTGGCATATCGTCGGTGTGTCGGATTTCGGGGTAAGTGGCGATACAAATGTTGTCTTCGAACATCAAAAAACCGGCGCCGTTTCCTATACGGGAGTCAAGAACCTCTTGCCGGCAAACTGGGGCTATATCTTTCAGGGAGTCGCCGCAGAATGGAGCATCGTCGGCGAGCGCTGATAAAGTTTGAGATATTCTCTTGACAAACCCTTGAATCCGATGTACACTGGGAAAGATAAATATTTCTGGTGGACAAGTACAAGGGGCTGAATAATCAGTCAAGTGTTTTTGTAGGCCAGCATCCTGAAAGATTCGGCTCCGTTCAGGGCGCCGCTTACCGGGATGCTGGTTTTTTGGCGTTATGGGTAAACCGTGGGACGACAGTCCAAAGGAAGCATAGTGGCCGAG
>JBBRKX010000280.1:0-6614 GCA_038231675.1 Chthonomonadales bacterium
ACATGCTTGCAAACCTCAGCGACCCGGGCAACATGGGGCCGTTGATTGCCGGCGCGTTCATCGCAACTTTGTATGGTGTGTCCAGCGCCAATCTTATTTTCCTTCCCATCGGCAATAAGCTCAAGGCGTACTCTCAGGAAGAGGTCCTCATTCGCGAGGTCGTCATCGAGGGCATTCTGGCCATTCAAGCGGGGGACAATCCGCGGCTGGTGGAAGAAAAGTTGAAAGCGTTCCTCGCGCCGCACATGCGCGATGCGCTCCCCGCGATCGGCCAGACGGTCAGCGCGTAGAACAGGCGATAGAACTCATGAAGCTGCTAAGTATACCGGCCGAGAGGGCGGATAACCACGAGCGCTGGTTGCTGACTTATGCCGATATGATTACTCTATTGACGGCATTCTTCCTCATGCTCTACTCGATGTCCGTGATGAGCCGGGGTAAGTTCAGCATGCTTGCCACCTCGGTCCGCAGTGGGTTTACGAGGACCCAGGGCCGCGCGACGACAGTTCCCCCCGGGCATGGAGGGAACGTTCACGGCGACGCGCAACAGGTGGGAGCGCCGAATAATTACGATAGTGCCGTACAGAATTTGAGCCGGTTTGTGGAACAACACAATCTGAAGGGGCAGGTCACTACGCGCGAAGACGAGCGTGGTGTCGTGATTTCCATGGTGGCGGACGGCCTCTTGTTCGACAGGGGCAAAGCGCAACTGAAGTCGGAGTCCGCGCACGTGCTGGACATCGTGGCCGACGTTGTGAAACAGGCTCCGAACCATGTGCAGATCGAAGGACATACGTGCGACCTGCCGATCCATACGGAGCAGTTTCCTTCGAATTGGGAGCTTTCGGCCTCCAGGGCGGGAGCGGTATTGCGCTATTTTACGGAAACGGCGGAATTGACCGCCGTACGATTTACCGTCGCGGGGTATGCGGACAGCCGTCCGCTTGCGCCGAACGATTCGGAGAACCACCGCGCCAGGAACCGGCGTGTGGAGATCGTGCTTCTGAAAACGGATGCGCAACGCGATGTGGATCTGCTTCGGCGGGCCGAGATCCGGCGGATAACAAAGCCACAGGACCATTAACATAAAGTAAAGGAAAATTGTATGTCGGCGAAAGTGGAAAAAACAGAAATAGCCGGGAAATCCGGCGCTAATAAATCGATCATAATGATCGTCGGCGTGGTCGTGCTGGTCGTGGTGCTGATTGTGGGAAAAGTGTTCCTTGGCGGTGCAAAGGCGGCCGACAAAAATAAGAAAGCGGAGCAGGAAGTCGGCATCAGTTTTCCGCTGGAAGAATTCATGGTGAATCTCTCAGGCGGCGGAGACCATTACCTGCGCACGAATATCGCGCTCGGGTTGAAAAAAGGGCTCACGGAAGAACAAATGAAAGAGCATACGTCGGCTCTGAGAGACACCGTTCTGACCGTCTTATCGGACAAAACTTTGAAGGACCTTGCTACCAGCAAAAGCCGTGAGAATCTGAAATCCATTGTGAAGGATAAGATCAATAAAGAGCTTGGAGAGGACGATGTAGTGAAAGTATACTTCACCACTTTCGCCACCCAGTAAGCGTTCCACGCACTTTTTTCGCAGTCTCCCATGAACCGCCATGCGCCCGATCTATTCGGAAGGTCGCATGGCGGTTCCTCGTCTGGAGCAGGAGAATTGCGAAATTCGGCAGGGATTCAGGAGCCATTCCACGAATATAGCGTCCTGAAATGGCTGATGCATTATTCATGGCTCGCTCGGTTAGCATGCGTGATGCGGATAAGGCGCGGGAACGGCAACAGGCGCAAATAGTCGGTTCTGAATAACTGGATAAGGGGTGTGGACGTGCTGGAAGTGACTTGTGTTGGCATCCTGGTCGCGGATGTCGTGGGCAAACCGATCGATACGCTGCCCGGCCGCGGCCGGCTGGCTCTTGTGGATCGCATGGACCTCCACTCCGGGGGATGCGCAGCCAATACCGGAATCGGGCTCGCCAGGCTTGGAGTCGACACGGCGATCGTCGGGAAAGTCGGCGACGATGGTTTTGGGGATTTCCTTGTCAATCGATTCGAAAAACTCGGGATCGACGCCGTGGGCGTCTCACGTGACTTGGAGACCGCGACTTCTGCCACCATGGTGCTGGTGCATGCGGACGGCGAACGCAGCTTCCTCCACTACCTTGGCGCAAACGGCACGTTCCGATTGGAGGATATCGATGTCGAACGGGCGCTGGATTGCAAGGTGCTGCATATCGCCGGCGCGCTGGTGATGCCCTCCTTCGACGGAGCGCCGACTGCGGACCTACTTCGGCAGGCGAAAGCAAAAGGCGTTGTCACCGCATTCGACACCGTGTGGGATGCCACGGGACGCTGGATGGACCTTGTTGCGCCCTGTCTACCGTATGTGGATTACCTGCTTCCCAGCCTGGAAGAGGCGAGGATGCTGGCCGGTGGGATGCAGGATCATCGGGACATCGCGAAGTTTCTCATCGATGCGGGCGCGGGAGTCGTCGGGCTTAAGATGGGCGAACACGGCTCTTATATACGCGCGAAGGATGGCACGGAGTTATCGGTCCCGGTTTTCCCGGTCGATGCCATCGACGCGCTTGGCGCGGGCGATGCCTATGTTGCCGGTTTTCTCGCCGGTGTGGCGCGTGGGTGGGATCTGGAGCGGTGCGCTCGACTCGCCACCGCGACCGGCGCATGCTGCGTAACCGCACTAGGAGCCACTACCGGAATCAAGACGTTCGAGGAGACGGTGACGTTTCTGGAACAGTTCCCGACCTGACCGCGCAGAAGCCAAAACGCTGCGGAATGTATGCAATGGGCGTACGGGAGCATCATGCGTATCGCTATTGATGGGCGCGCCCTCACGGGGCGTTTTACGGGGGATCGCACCTATTGGCGTGGGCTGCTCCATGCCCTATCCGCGTTGGACCGCGAAAACGAATACACGGTTTACCATCGCATGCCGCTGCCGCCCGGGGAAGCTCCCCTCGCGCCGAACGTGCGGACCCAATGGATCATGGCGAAAAACGATCGTGTCTGGACGCTGCTTACGCTTCCTCTTGCACTGCGAAAAGATCGGATGGATCTGGTCCACGTGCAGTATACCGCCCCCCCTGGAGGGCTCTGCCCCTGTCCCATCGTGACTACGGTGCATGATATCTCCTTCCGGCTGTTCCCGGAATGGTTTCCTGTTCGTCACCGGTTTCTTCTTAACGCGACGGTTCCCTCCTCGATGCGGCGCGCCGCGCGTGTCATCACGGATTCCGAAAGTTCCCGCAAGGATATTCTGGCGGCTTATCCCTGGCTGGCGGCGGAAAAAGTGGTGGCGACACCGCTCGGCCTACCGCACGACATGCTAGCGCAGCGCCCATTAGGCCTTGCGGAGCAGGAAACTGCGGTCCGCATCGCGAAAGAGCGTTATGGTCTGGAAGCGCCCTTTATTCTCGCGCTCGGGGTGCTGCAGCCCCGTAAGAACCTGACATTGCTCGCGGAAGCCTTTGGGCGGGCATGCAGGCTCTTCGGCCTGGAGGGCGGCCTTGCTCTGGCCGGCAAGCCGGGGTGGGGCGGCGGACCGGAGGCGCTTCAACTTGCGGCGGAGCGGGAAGGCGGCGTGTCGGCGGCCGACCGTATCCATTTTCCAGGCTATGTGGCGGATGAAGACGTTCCCATCCTGTACCGTGCATGTCATCTGTTCGCGCATCCGGCGCTTTACGAAGGCTTTGGACTGCCGCCGCTTGAGGCGATGGCGTGCGGCGCGCCAACCGTGGTTTCCGATGCGCCCGCCATGCCGGAAGTTGTCGGAGACGCGGCCGTCATTGTTCCCGCGCGGGATGTCCAGGCATGGAGCGAAACGCTGGCTTCCGTCTCGCAAAATGCGGCCATGCGAGCGGACCTGTCGCTCCGCGGGCCGTTGCGGGCGGCACGGTTCACCTGGGAGGAAACCGCCAGACGCACGCTTATGGTCTACCGGGATGCCGCTTCGAATCGGGCGCGGGAAACGTCATCCCTATAAAAATGAAGTGAGGAATGTGTCCATTCATGGCTTCTGATAACGATAAAATAATTCCCTCCGCCCCCCAGCCGCTGGATCCCTGGTTTCTGGAATTGCTGGCGTGTCCCGGCTGTGAGCAGCGTCTTCCTCTGCATTTGAGCGCATCCCAGGATGCGCTCTTATGCGCCTGTGGGCGTTACGCGTATCCTGTACGGGAGGGGATCCCGATTCTGCTGGTGGAAGAAGCCGCCGTGCTGGACGAAAATGCGCGTCCGGAAAATGTTGCGTCGGGCTCGCAGCCTGCGGACGACACCCTGGGAGAAAGCAGTGCTTAAAGTTTCGCTGATTCACGGTCCTAACCTGAACCTGCTCGGCGCGCGCGAGACCGAGATCTATGGTCGCGATCCGTTCGATGAAATCAACCGTAAAATCCGTCTCCACGCTCAAGGACTGGACATCGATGTGCGCATCTTTCAGTCGAACCACGAAGGGGAGATCATCGATGCGCTCCATGACGCACGGGGTTGGGCGGAAGCCATCGTGATAAACCCGGCTGCATTTACCCACTACAGCTATGCGATTCGGGACGCTATAGCCGCAGTACGACTGCCCACCATCGAAGTTCACCTTACGAACATCCATGCTCGCGAGGAATTTCGTCATCACTCGGTAATTGCGCCGGTGGCTGCGGGACAGATCTTGGGTCTGGGGACATTCGGATATCTCCTTGCTCTGGAAGCGGTCAAAAACATCGTGGAGCAGAACCAGCGCTAACGGTCGATAGTAGTTCAGACGATGATGCGTTTCATTCCACGGTTTGATCCATTGGATTCAGGAGAGGCGGCGCCTTTATGCGGACAGCGGACAGATGGCGGATTCCAAAAAGAATGCCCCAGGAGAGAGAGGGAATCTATCCGGCTCGGCTCCGATACGTCGCGCTGATGCCTTTCCTTGGAGTGGCTCTTGCGGGATTTCTGCTTTTCTCCCCGGCGATCGTTTTCTCCCGAGAAACGGGTACCGACCATAAAAGCGATGCGGTGATCCAGAAACCGTTGCCGGCGCTGACATTTCCTAAAACCATGGCTCTTCCCGCCGTGATGCCGCTTCTCTATTGGAATGATCTGCCGGTGATAAACGAGATGGTGGATGGAAAGAAAGCGGAGCGATTTGTCCTCGCCACCGGAATAAACGCCTGCGCCGTGACGCCCGATGCCGCAAAGCAGTACGAAATGACGACCGTGCCTGGTAAGGCCAGAGTCGCGCTCTTCGATTCGTTCACGGCGGAAGAGCAGGTGGAAATCAAGAGTCTGCAGGTCGGCTCCATACGGATAGAGAAGATTCCGGCGGCCTCCATGGATGTCAGCAAAGCCCTCTCATTGACCCCTCACCCGGATGCGCCGATCGGCTGGCTCGGAACGCCGTTTCTAAATGCGGTCCGCATCACGCTGGATTTCGACAACCATTCGATCGCTTTCGATTCCACGCAATCCGTCCTTAAATTGGAACCGGGCGCAGTAGTGGCGCCCCTGACGGTGAAGGATGGCAGGATGTATGTGAAGGCGATGATTCCTGGAAGCAAGCCGTTTCTAGCTTTGATCGATACCGGGACTGTCGGAACGCTTCTGCCGGCCGCCGTGGTCGCTCAGTTGGGGCTGAAGCCCGCGCTGCAGTACACCGTTGCGCGCCCCAATGGGAAAGAGGCGAAGGCAGGGCTGGTGTTCCTTCCGGTTATCAGCGTCGGTAAGGCGGACTGCCGAAAGACTCGCGCGCTCTACTTGATTCCAGGCTCCTCCACGGGCTTCGATCCAACCCTGGGCGTCCTTGGCATCGACTTCCTGCGGCGTTTCCGGGTCACCTTCGATTTCAGCAAAAAAAGGATGGTGCTCGCTCCTCTCGCTTCCCAGGACGAGGCAAATAGTGGGCCGTAGCTTGAGCGATGGAGAGGCAGTGATGAAAGAAATCGTCCGTGCATGCGTCCTGGTTACGCTTGGTTTCGGCGCCTGCGCGCAAGCTCTTCATGCGCACGTCCCATCACCGGTGTCTCCGAGAGCGCCGGGTTCGGCTTTGCTTGTGAGGAGGCTTCCCGGCAATCCCATCATAACCCCTCGCAGTGACCCGAGCATTGGGATGAATATCAATGGCCCCAGCCTCATCCGCGTCCCAAAATGGATAGAAAAGCCGCTGGGCGCGTACTATCTTTACTTTGCGGACCACAACGGCAAATACATTCGTCTGGCCTATGCGGACCGATTGCAGGGCCCCTGGACGATCTATAAACCGGGGACTTTGCAGTTGTCGCAATCTTTCTTCACCAACCATATCGCGTCACCGGATGTTCTCGTCGACAACACGCGAAAACAGATCCGCATGTACTATCATGGCCTGACGCCGGAGGAGCAGACCCAGCATACGCGCGTCGCGATCTCCTCGGACGGCCTGAACTTCACCGCGATCCAGGAGCCGGTTGGTCGCGGATCCGCTTACTGGAGGCTGTTCCATTTCGGGGAATGGTGGTATGCGCTCGCCATGCCGGGAAAACTTTTCCGTTCGCGGGACGGGGTGACGCCCTTCGAGCCCGGCCCACAACTGTTTCCGGAATCTCCCACGCAAGTCCATAACGCCGTGC
>JBBRKX010000281.1:0-6598 GCA_038231675.1 Chthonomonadales bacterium
CAGATAGCGCCCGGATCGTTAGGGTCGGCCATCAGGCAGGTCACACGAGAGTAACGAATGGCGCGGCACTCCGGGGAGATATCGGCGTTCAGCTTTTCCCAGGAGCGTCCCGCATCGCGGGAGCGATAGAGCGCGGCGGGGCAGACCCCGACGAAGAGAGTTTCCGGCTCCCGTGGCAGGATCAGCAGCGACCAGATGGCGACGCCGCCCGGCCAGCCCTCCCCCGGATCGAACGGGGTTTCCAGGCGCTCCCATCGGTCTCCGCCATCTTCCGTGCGATACAGTCCCACGTCGGTTCCGGCGTACAGAATGCGTGGGTCGGTCGGGTGCGCCGCCAGTGCGCGCACGTCCGCTTCCATGAACATGCCCGCGCACGCCTGGCGGAAGGTCTCCCCGCCATCGACGCTGCGCCATACCGCCTGCCCGACCGTCCCCACATAAACGCTGCTGTTCGCCATCATTGCGCTCCGCTCCTCTGGCCTCACCCGAAAGTCTTTTACGCACTGCGTGATGATTGTCTTGAACCACTTTGTGTCAGGTATAGTAGCACAAGATCACAACGCCCCCATGCCCGAGGAACATCAGCATGAAATCCAGTGTTACCAGCCCAACGCTTCCTCTTCTCTTCACGTGCATCGCTCTCCTTCTTAACGGCGCGTTTCCCGGGCGCTCGGCGGCTCTGGGCCGGTCCGTCGTCCTTCCGGTGGACTCTCCCTCAGTTCACTTTTCGCCTGGTAACTGGGCGGGGGACAGCGGGCGAGGCGGGAAATTGTTCCGGCAAAGCTGGTGCAGTGGAGCGTATTGCGTCTGGTGCTGGTCCACAACGCGTTCTACATCTTCCGCCACCCTGCTGGCCTCGAACCAGACCGCCGGAAGCAGCCTCAGTTACTTTCTCGACGGTCACCTGGTGGACAATGTGCCGGTTCCCGCTGCGGGTGGTATTTCTATCCCCAATGTTTCCGGGCCTGGCAAGCATGTGCTCAAAGTCTATCTTCGCGAAAGCCAGCAACAAGGCCGTTGGGAGAGCTCCAACGCCTGTAAGATCACAGGGCTCGCGCTGGATGGGGATGCGTCCCCCGGCATCGCGCCGGGCGGAAATGCTCCCTGGGCATTGCTCATCGGAGACAGCATCACGGAAGGCATCGGAGCGCACTTCGACGGAAGCAGCAGCAGCCTGTCCGATTATGCGTTCCTCGTGGGACAGGGTTTGATGCAGGAAGGCATGGAAACCGGAGTATCGGCCTGCGGTTACTCCGGTTGGATCCGGCCGGGAGACGGTACGGCGGATGTGCCGCCGTACTACACCATCACGGGCAGCCACGACGGTGTGGGCGGCGCTTACAACGATGCGGCGAGCCGCTGGAACAAGATCGACGCACGGACCAGTCTGCTCGACTCGGCCGGGCATATCAGCGCGCAGGGTAGGAAGGGGCAGGAGCCGGCCATGATCCTGATCAATTACGGGACCAACGAAACACTCTCTTCCAGCAACGTGAGCGACATGCAGGCGTCCATCACGCAATGTCTGTCCGCGCTTCGCGCGGCGGCCCCCCACGCCTGGATCCGCATTTTCGTTCCCTTCGGCCTCGAGAGTGCGGATGTCTATCCGCACGGCGTTCCCTATATCGCGGCGATCAAGGCCGGTGTCACGGCCTACCGCGCACATAACCCTAAGGACGCGCACGTAGCGATCGTGGACCTGGGTACCTCGGTCGCCAACGCCCTGGCTTCTCCGCTCTACGGGGGCGGCGTGCATCCCAATGCCGCAGGACATGCCTTCGTCGCCGCGCAAATCCTGCCTCTCGTCATGGAACGGATCCATGCGGAACGCATTCCGGTAAAGCCCGCCCCCATCCACTAAAATCGACCCCAGGCCAAAGATACCGGAACATTATCCGCCTGATTCCGGTCTTCCCCATGCATTATCAAGAATGATTCTCTTTAAGGACTTGTTCTCTTTTAGCGTGCGAAGAGATCGTTCGGCTTCCGCAGGGAGCGACGCTTTGAAGTCACAGGCAATTAAGAAAGGGATTTTCGAAATGGCGGATGAAGTTAGGATCGCGCCGGACAGCAAGAGGGATCACGAATCGCGCGACGCCGCTTCCGCGGACTTTGTACTTCAGAAGGTGCAGCCGGCCCTGCTGGGCTTAATGGACGGATCGGTTTCCACTCTGGCCCCGCTTTTTGCGGCGGCGGAGCTAACCCATAGCGCGCACAAAGCTTTCTTCGTCGGTCTCGCCGCATCGGTGGGAGCGGGCATCAGCATGGGGCTTGCGGAAGCGCTGTCGGATGACGGCGCGGTGACGGGACGGGGTAATCCGTGGCTGCGCGGCGTGATCACCGGACTGGCGACTACACTCGGCGGCATGCTGCACACATTGCCGTTCCTCATTGTGACGCTTAGCGTGGCGCTGCATGTCGCTTATGGGGTGGTTGTTGTCGAGCTCCTCGCGATCGCCTACATCCGTTACCGCTATATGAAGACCCCGCTGGCGGCGACCATCGGGCAGGTGATCGTGGGCGGCGCCATTGTCTTCGCGGTTGGCCTATGGCTTGGCCACCTCGGGGCAGGGGGATAAATGCAGCGCAAGATCGGTTTAACGGACAGGAGACGTGACATGCCCGTACGGGCCTACTTATACGATGCGACCGGTACAGACCGAGAGGTGACCCTGACCAAAGAGCTGGCGGCAAACCTGCATGAAAAGCAGCTTCTCTGGGTGGATATCAGCGAGTTCGAGGAGCCCGAGCTCCGGCAGGTCGCCGCCACATTGAATCTCAAGCGCGACTCCCTGTATAATCTGCTCCAGGCGGAGCATCGCCCGCGACTGGACAACTACGGCGACTATTCACAGTTGAACATCAATACGATTCAGGAGACGGACGGCAAGTACAAGGTCGTCGAGGTCGACTTTGTCCTTGCCGCCAATCTTGTCCTGACCGTACATAGAAAGCCCGTGTCCTTCCTGAACAGCTTCGATCGCCGCATTAAAGGCGACAGCGATCTAGGGGAATTGGATGCCGCGTCTTTCCTGGCTTCTCTGTTGGACTGGCATATCACCAGTTACTTCCGGCTGGTGGAGGAGCTGGAAAAAGAGGTGGACAAGATCGACGCCCATGCGCTCCGCCCGCGCCATACGCGCGATCTGCTCAGTGAGTTGGCGCGTCTGCGCCAGCGCGTCGCCTTTGTCCGCCGGATGCTGACTCCGCACCGCGAAGTCTATGCCGCCATGGCGCGGCCCGATTTCCTGTCTGTGACGGTCTCGGACTCCGCAGCCCACTTTCGCGTGCTGGCCGATCGGCTGGAACGCGCCATCGAGGCGGTGGAAAACGCCCGTGAGTTGCTGGTGGGCTCGTTCGATATGTTTACCACGCAGACAACGCTGCGTACCAACGAGGTGATGAAAGCGCTGACACTGGTCTCTTTCGTCTGGTTCCCCGCAAGTGTGATCGTGGGAATAACGGCGCTGGTGCTGAGAACGCCGGTCAACCCGGTCGGCACACCGGGCTTCTGGATTATGGTGGGCTCGATCATGCTGGTGGGCATCTCCACCCTTGTTTTCGCTCGCTGGCGCAATTGGATCTGACGCGGCATGGGTCTGGAACGTTCCTCAACGGGCGGCGTATACAGACAACAATATGCGATCAAACAATTAATAAGAGAACCAAAATGATTAATGAGGCCCCTAAACGCGATCTTTCGTCCGAAGAAGGATTGATCGCTTCCCTTGCGCCCAATAACGGTCACGCGCGTATCCACATGTACGACATCGCGCCGGCCGCCATTTTCAAGGTCATGTTCGCCCTCGCGTCCGTCTGGCTGGTAATTCGGATCTTTCCGGTGATCCTTCTTGTAGTCTTTTCTCTGATGCTTGTCGCTACCTTCAATCCGATGATCCGAAAACTTCAGGCAAAACTGGGGCGTTCCTGGGCTATCGTCGCGGTCGTCACCCTGTTTGTTCTCGGCATCGTCGGGTCGCTCGCGTTGCTGATTCCTCCCCTTATCAACCAGGGGTTCCAGCTGTTTCAACGCTCGCCGCAGTATGCTCAAGAGCTGCATGACACGCTGGCAAAGCATCATATCCGCTTTGATGTCAAGAGCCAGGTCACGCAGGTGGTCAACGAATACACCAAATCCGCACCCAAACTTCTGGCTGTCCTGGGAAGCGTGGTTAGCGGCCTTGCGGCGGTCGTCACCGTGGCCATTCTGACTATTTATCTTCTGATCGAAGGTCCGCAGGTAGGACTTGCCGTAATGCGGCTGTTTCCGCGCAAAGACCGTTTGAACGCGCGTAAACTTGGGATTGAGATCGGAGCGCAGGTAGGCGGTTATATGCGCGCCCAGCTCATTACCTCGGCCCTGGCGGGCGGATTCTCTTTCGTCACTCTCCTGATCTTACATGTGCCCGGAGCGCTGGCGCTCGGCGCGCTGGCGGCCATCGCCGACGCCATTCCACTGATCGGAATTCTGATTGCCCTCCTACCGGCGGCGCTGATCGCGCTGACGCTTTCCGCGAGCAAAGCCTGGATCGTGGTCATCGCGTATCTGGTTTATCATCAGTTGGAGGATCATATCATCGCTCCCAAGGTATATGGCAGCGCCCTGGGCCTTTCGCTTTCGGTGATCGTCATCAGCCTTTTGATCGGCGTGGAATTGATGGGGATTACTGGGGCGGTGCTGGCGCTGCCGGTGGCCGCCGCCATACCGTCCCTCATCGCTTACATTCAGGAGTGGCAGGAGACCCATTCCGCCGAGGATACGCCCGCTTTGCCTTAACCGCTGGTGGAGTGCGCTACCGTGCGGCCTGGAGCCGCGCGTCCGAAAGATCCAGGCGATACAGGATCTGGTTGTAGTTGTAACGCGGCGTCAGGTGCGTATTCCCGGAAAACTCCGCGGTGTAGGTGCCCTCGAAGTAGATGATGCGGCCGCCTGCCGCATCCAGAAACGGATGGTGCACCGGATTATAGAATGTATAGTGATCGTGGGTGACGATCTTCACGGCCCGACGCCAGGGTCCCTGGGGGTCGTCCGCCTCGGAGTACATAATCTCGCCCAGCGCCGCTTCCTTTGCGTCGCGTTGCGTGGCGATCAATATCCATTTTTTGCGCCAGGGGTTCCAGGTGACACTGCCGCCATGGGGGACAAGGACTTTTCCGTCGCCATCGCGCGGCAGGAAATGCGCTTCTTCCGCTTTTAACTTTCCCTGGCGAACGAGATCGGCCTCCTGCTGCGGCAGCATGGGCGGCGCATCCTTCTGCCACCGATAGACGGCTGCCCCATGCGCGTCACGAACTACTTCCCCGCT
Source organism: Chthonomonadales bacterium (assembly GCA_038231675.1). Taxonomy (GTDB): domain Bacteria; phylum Armatimonadota; class Chthonomonadetes; order Chthonomonadales; family Chthonomonadaceae; genus JBBRKX01. The sequence goes on from JBBRKX010000281.1 coordinate 5,307, forward strand.
CGCCGTGAGGCAGGTGTAGGCTTCGAAGGCGGTGGGGTCCAGCAGATGCGCGGAGTCGGCGGGGACACGAACGACCGGAAAGCAGAAGCCGCCCGCCAGATACTCTACGCCGCTTTCCGTCGTCCGGATCGGATGGCCGTCCAGAAACCTCCAGGGCTCGTCTACCGGCAATTCTTTTACAAATTGGAATACGTTGTTGGCGTCGTCCCACTTAACATATCCCTGCTCGGAATTCTTGGCCAGGTTTTCGATACGGGCGTAATGTGCATAGAGGCCCTCTTTGCCGGGCGCCCCCATTACGGCCAGCCCGCCGATCCAGATAGGCCCCGGCTTTTGAGAAGGGCACATCCCTTTTACAAAGCCGTCCGGGTTGGTGAAGTAGTGGAAATCCAATCCTTGCTCGGCGGTCGTGATTCCTTTTGGCAGGGTCGCGACGGCTCCCGTCGTATGGAAGTTGCCCAGCGGATAATCGGGCCGGCTGGTGTCGCCCCAGAACCAGAGCATCCGGCCTCGATAAACCACGGCCAGCGCGGAGTCCTGGCCAAGGACCTGCCCATCGAGCACGGGCGCAAGCAGCGGCACAGGCTCGCCCACAAGCAGGCTGTCGCCATAGATCCCCGCCCCGGTCAGGCGGCAAAGCCGTTCCGCGATATTGAGTCGGTTGATCTTCAAGACGACGCTTCCGCCCGGGCGCGTCTCCACGACGGCTCCGCGATACCCAAATCCGTCGGCCGGGGTTTCGTAACCGTGGCTCTTGATGGAGAAATAGACTTTCCGGCCCATCAGCCCCGGCTCCCGAAATGCGATGATTCCGTTGCTGTCCGTGATATAGAGGATCTCGTTGTCTGTCCGCAGTTCGACAAGGGGCACTCCCCGGCCCGTCCGTGCATCCGTCACCTTGATTTCAAAGTAATCCCGAGGAACTTCCGCCCGCCCTTGCCCGTTCAACCACACCAGCATCAGAATCGTAAGCGCCGCGATTACGACACGACGAAGAAGAGAACGCATTGAAAACTCCTATTGCATTTATGGAGAAGGGATTCCCTTCGCGCCCCTCATATTCCTTTCGAACGTGCCCCTGGCCAGGGCCATTCCATTTAGCGCGGCACAGGGATATCAGACGATAAGGCTTATATACCGCAAAGAATTCCAACGGCATCGGGTGTCGCCATGTCTAGCGGCATCGGGTGTCGCCATGTCTAGCGGCATCGGGTGTCGCCAGGGCCAACGGCATCGGGTGTCGCCATGTCTAGCGGCATCGGGTGTCGCCAGGGCCAACGGCATCGGGTGTC
>JBBRKX010000282.1:0-6585 GCA_038231675.1 Chthonomonadales bacterium
CGGTCTGGTGGCGGCCGCCCTGCATCAGCGTCCCGAAGTATTACAGGCTCAGGCCGCCGTGCAGGCCGATCGCTATGGCGTGAGCGCCGCGCGAACAACGAATGCGCCGGTGGTGTCCGGAAATCTTGGAGTTACAAGCCGAGGAGATCAGTTTCTTCCGGGAAACGACTCCTTTACCGTCGGGGTGCAAGTGCAGTTTACGCCGTTTGACGGAGGATTGACTTCGGGCAAAGTGAAGGAGGCCCGTGCCAACCTCACGTCCGCGCAGGCACAGCTCGTCGATGCCCAGCAGGTGGTGACATCGGATGTGGCGCAGGCGTATTTCAATCTAAGGAACGCGGAACAGCGCGTTCTTACCGCCAATATCGAAGTGGCGAACGCTACTGAGGGCGTTCGGATCGCGGAGGGGCGCTATCGCTCCGGCCTGGGCCTGTTCCTGGACATCATCAACGCACAAGCGCAACTTCTTACCGCGCGAACCAATCTTGTTACGGCGCAGACGACGGTGGATCAATCTCGGGCTGCCGTGAACCGGGCGATCGGACGCCCCATTCCTGCTCCGCCTTAGTTGAAGAACGAACATGTGGCAACGGTTTACCGCAAACAGCAGGCGCGCAATGTATCTCGCGCATGAGGCCGCCAGGAGGGCCGGGCATATCGAAATCATGCCCGGTCATTTGTTGTCCGGCCTCCTTGCCCAAAAGGACAGCACCGCAGGGCGAGTTCTCGAAAAGTTGGGCGTTTCGGCGGATGCCTTGCGGGAGGATCTCGAGCAGAATGCCGTGTTGGGATCCGGTCCCTTCGATCGGTTGATCGTATTCTCTCGACCTGCAGCCCATTTGATCGATCTGGCGTACGATGAGGCACGGCAGTTGAAGCATACGCATGTCGGCACCGAGCATCTGCTCCTGGCATTGGTTCGGGAGCCGGAAGGCGCCCTGGAAAGGTCGATCACTGAGGTCGGTCTGGACTTAACCGCGGTGCGCGCGGCGGTACGACAAACGCAGGGATGGGGCAGCCTTGTTCGTTCCTCCAGCGTTCCGACGATGTCGGATGCTCTCTTGCGCTCCGTTCCTACTTCTCCCGGGGCGGACCCCGCAACGATGCTGCGTCCTTCCAGCTCAGCGGTACATCGCTACGGTCGGAGTATGTCTCCTCGGCTGCGTTGGACGAAACTCCTCTTATCCGTCTTCCGTATCGGGTTTTTCTGTTAACTCCGTTTCGCTCTCTCAGGTATACTGTAGGACTTATGATGTGATTGAGGAGAGCCGTTCCGCCATGACGATGACCCTGTACAACACGATGTCGCGCCGCAAAGAAACGTTCGTTCCGCTCGAACCCGGAAAAGTGCGTCTCTATTGCTGCGGCCCCACGGTTTACAATTACGCGCACATCGGAAACTTGCGCACCTATGTATTTGAAGATGTGCTGCGGCGGACCTTGCTTTTTAATCAGTACGACGTCCTTCATGTCACCAATATCACCGATGTCGGGCACATGACCACGGATGCCGACGCCGGTGATGACAAAATGGAGATCGCGGCCAAAAAGGAAAACAAGTCGCCCTGGGAGATCGCCCGGTTTTATGAGGCGGCCTTTATGCAGGATCTGGAGCGCTTGAACATCCAGAAGCCGGATGTCTCTCCTCGCGCGACGGAGCACGTCGTCGAAATGATCGCGCTTATCCAGCGTCTGGAAGCGAACGGTTTCACCTATGTGACTTCCGATTGCGTTTATTTCGATACCGCGCGCTATGCGGATTACGGCAAAATGGCCCGCCTGAATATCGGCGAACAGCAGACGACGCGCGAAGATGTGGTGGCGGACGAAACCAAGAAACATCCCTCGGATTTCGTGTTGTGGTTTCTGAACAAGCCCAACCATATCATGCAATGGGAGAGCCCCTGGGGCCCCGGATATCCGGGCTGGCATATCGAGTGCTCCGCGATGTCCATGAAGTACCTCGGAGAAACGTTCGACATTCACTGCGGCGGCGTGGACCATATTCCCGTACACCATACCAACGAAATCGCCCAATCCGAGTGCGCGACGCATCACCCGTTTGTGCGCTACTGGGTGCATGGCGAATTCCTGCTCATGGGCAAGGAGAAGATGTCGAAATCGAAGGGGGGCTCCATCAATAGCCTCCAGTCGCTGATCGATGCGGGTTACGACCCACTCGCCTACCGTTACCTGTGCCTGCAGGCGCATTATCGATCCGAGCTTAACTTTTCCACGGAGGCTTTAGAGGCGGCCGCCACCGGCCTGAGCAAGGTCTACGGGTTGTCCGCGCAGTCGGATGTCCTTGCCAACGATGAGGCAGCCTATGCGGCGGCCTACCAACGCGTTCTCGACGCACTCAACGATGACCTTGGAATGCCGCAGGCCGTAGGGCTTTTGAACTCGTATCGCAGCCATCGTCTCTGGGTGGAGTTCGACAGAGTGCTCGGGCTCGATATTGCCGAGCGCTCGCGTCCCAGGGAAGCGGCTCCTCTGCCCGGTGAAGTGCTCGATCTGATCGAAGCGCGTAATGCGGCCCGCAAGGCGAAGCAGTGGACGGAGTCGGACTTGATTCGGGACCGCCTTAAAGAGATGGGGTATGAGGTCGCCGACGGCCCTGAGGGAACAACGGCGAAGAAGCGCGGCTGAAATGTCCGGCATACCGGGTGCGGAGAAAGCAAGATCTGGTTCAGGCTACCGTTCGTCCTGTCAGGCTGAGGAAATCTCAGGGAAGAGGTCGAAAATGAGCGATTATGCACGACGAATCTCAAAACTGCAGGAGATGCTGCGGGCGACCGGCGTGGTGGCGGCCGTTTTCGGTCCGACGGATCAGATGCGTTACCTGACAGGATGGGCCGAGCCGGGGCACGAGCGGTTCATCGGGTTGTTTATTCCCTGCGAAGGCGATCCCGCCTTCCTCGTTCCTTCCATCAATCGCGAGCAGGCTGTCGGGAATCCGGCGGGCATCGTCGAGGTTGTCGGTTGGAATGACGCGGAGGGATGGCAATCCGCCGCTGCCGCGCTGGTACAACGCAGGTCGCTTCCGGTTGGAAACGATGTCGTATTGGTCGACGACGATCTCGCGAGCGTCCATCTTCTGGATCTGCAGAGCCTGTTTTCAGGCCAACGCTGGCTGGCGGCGGGCACAACGATGGCCGGGCTCCGGGAAGTCAAAAGCGCGGAAGAACTGGATTCCATGCACCGCGCCGCAATGCTCATCGATACAATTTACGAAGCAAGTCTTGGAATTTTGCGCGATGGTTTGACCGAACGTGAGTTGCAGGATTTTTTCTTCGACGCGTTCAAGCGCGCAGGGACTCGACCCTCTTTTACGCCGCTCATCTGTTTCGGCCCGAATGGCGCCCGTCCCCATCATGACAGTGGCGCGGCCGCTTTGAAGCGAGGCGATGTCGTGGTGATTGACGTCGGCTGCATGTGGGAGGGATACTGTTCCGACATCACCCGGACCGTCGCTTTTGGGGAACCGGACGATCCCGACGCAAAGCGCGTTTATGAACTCGTCTACCGCGCTCACCATGCGGCGCGTCTGGCGGCTACTCCCGGTGCGACGGGACACGACGTGGACGCGGCTGCCCGAGAAGTTATTACGCGCGATGGGTACGGTCCCCAGTTCATGCACCGTACGGGCCATGGCATCGGGCTCTCCGAGCATGAGCATCCTTATATCGTGGCTGGGAACAAGGCTCCGCTTCTGCCCGGAATGTGCTTCTCCATCGAGCCAGGCATCTATCTTCCAGGGCGGTTCGGCGTTCGTATCGAGAATATCGTCACGATGACTTCCGCAGGCGCGCGCTCCCTCAACGCTGAACCGTCGGCCGAACTGCGCGTTGTGGGCGATTGAGCCCGGACTTTACAGTCCGGCGAACCCGAGGGCGGCCAGCCCGCTGAGCGCCATCACGGTGTTTCCTACCGGGTTCAGGTGAACCCCGTCCGTTGTCAGGCAAAACTCCGGATTGGCGGATTTACCGGCCCGGCTGGCGCTGACGAAATCATCGTGCGTGGCGGCGATAAGCGTAGCACGTGATGTAGCCACGCGACATACCCCTTTAGTTTGGCGTTTGCCAGGTTGGCGTCTGCGTGATACTTCTCCAAGGCACACGATGGTCGCATTCTTACCGGGCAGAAAACCTTCCGAAACAGACAATAGAAGCCCCCTCGCGCGTATTTGGTGCTTTCAGTGTAAGCTGCCAGGCCGCATTTGTCGATCTTGACCCAAAAAAGCCGTCTCGGGCGTTGCTTTGGAACCGTACATCGTATATAATAGTAGGGCTACTTTGACGAAAGAGAGAATTCCGATGAAACAGGGAATCCATCCTGAATACAAGACAACGAGCGTCGTTTGCCAGTGCGGCAGCACGTTTGAGACCAAATCCACGCGTGAAAACATCCGTGTGGAAATCTGCTCGGCCTGTCATCCGTTTTTCACCGGTAAGCAGAAGATTGTCGACACCGAAGGCCGTGTCGAGAAATTCCGGCAGAAGTACAATCTTAAATAGACAGCGTGCGGCATTCCGCACCCATGAAGAGAGCGCGTTTTCCTCGTTTACGGCCCTGGTCGCCTGACGGAGAAGGCGCGCTCTTCGTTTTTAGGAATTGTCCCGTTGCGCGGTGAATTGCCCCAGAAGCGAAAGTGAGGGGAAGCGGAGTGAGCAGTCGATTAACAGACCCGAAAATCAGTGCGCCGGATGGACCTATTCTTCAGTATGGCGGCCAGGCCGTCATTGAAGGCGTCATGATGCGTGGACCGCGTTTCTTCGCGGTCGCCTGTCGAAAGCCGGACGGCGATATTGTGCTGGAGCGTGAAGAGGTCGATAAGAGCATCGTGGGGAAGTTCAAATGGCTGAACAAGCCGTTCCTCCGTGGCACTCTGGCGCTTATTGACGCCATGGCGCTGGGCAGCCGTGCGCTCGCCTTTGCCTCTAACGTGCAGATGCAGGCCCAACAGGCGCACGCAGTCGCTCTGAAAGCGGAGAACGCGCCTCCAACGCTGGATCGGTTGGAAGAGGAAGCGATCGCGAGCGCCGTATCCATCGTGAATGGGGTTCCCGTTGTGGTGCCCGACCAGAAATCGGCCACGCAGAAGATCAACGATATCGCGATTGGCGGCACGATCGTGTTCAGCATCTGCTTCGGTCTCGCCCTGTTTGTCGCGCTGCCTACCGTTCTTACGGGCGTGCTGCAGCGTTTCGGGCTGGCGGGGCATATTACCGCGCACCGAAGCTCCTGGCTAAACGTCTCGGACGGCCTCATCCGCATGGTGATCTTCTTTGGCTATATCGCGTTGATCTCGCTGATGAAGAACATCCGCGAAGTGTTCATGTACCATGGCGCGGAACACAAAGCGATCAATACGCTCGAAGCCGGGCTTCCCCTTACGGTCGAGAACGCCCTGAAATCCTCGCGCATTCATCCGCGTTGCGGGACGAGTTTCATCTTCATCGTGTTGGTGATCAACTTGATCGTCTTTACGGTTCTGCCTCGGCCGGATTTCGTGCTCACCCGCCTCTTGCTGCACATCGCCGTAATTACCAACGTCGCCGGGATCGCGTACGAGATCATTAAATTCGCCGGGAAATTCCGTGGAAACCCTCTGGTGATGGCAGTGCTCGCGCCCGGCATGTGGTCGCAGTACCTTACTACGCGTGAGCCCAACGCGGGCCAGATCGAGGTCGCTTTGGCGGCGCTCACCTCCGTTCTGGAAGCGGAAGGCCATCTCGCCGCGCCTACGCCGGCGGAAACCGAACCCATCACCGCCTGATGGTGACGAACTCCCTGTCTCCGATAGGAGAACGCCAGGCAGCAGGATGCGGAATAGAATGCGCTTCCCCGGTCTGAAAAGGGGCGCACGCTTGCCGATATGGCGAGACAGGTTCCGTTTGTCAGATACGGGGCATTCTGCGTGCGCGCCCATCCCCACCGATAAGCAGCGCCAGAAGTAGGTAGCAGACGGGCACGAGATAGAAGGCGCGGTTCAGTCCGCCGCTCTGGTTGCCCAGATACCCCATCAGCCAGGTGGCCACCCCGCACCCCGGCACGCCCGCGCAGGCCAGCAGGATGAAGAGCATCGTCGTATCCACCTGGGGGAGCCGGTCGGCCGTGTGACTCTGCACGCTGGGCCAGAACGGCGCGGTGGCGATCCCGGCTAGAAACAGGAGAAGCAAGAACAGCCCTAAAGAGGACGCCAGAGGCAGGCACAGCGTAATCGCGGTTCCCGCCAATGCGCAGCCGACGATCAGCGCTTTGAGGTGCTGCTGCTGGAGCCAGTAGCCCGCGCAGGTACGCCCCAGCACCATTCCCCCGGCAAAGCATGCCGTCCCCACACCGCCTATCCAGGCCGAAGCGGCAAAGTGCAGTTGAAGGTAACTGGCGCACCAGAACGTGATGCAGAACTCCCCGCCGCCCGCCACAAACATGGCGGCGAAGAACCGCCAGAAGCAGGGTATCCTGAGAATGCCGCGCATCTGGTTCCAGACGGTTGTGCGGTCCAGGGGGTGGGGCCGTTCGGGATACGCATTTTCGGGTCGTGAGGGTCCGAGTAAAAGAAGGGCCGGGAGCAGGGCCAGA
>JBBRKX010000283.1:0-6584 GCA_038231675.1 Chthonomonadales bacterium
CAACCATCCCATCGACTTCGAGGGCGGCGCGATCCCCGAAGAGTATGCTGCGGCGTACATATTCGATCGCATCGATACGACTTCGACGGTCTTCATGGGCCTGACGATGCGGTGCGCGCAGTGTCACGATCACAAGTACGACCCGATCAGTCAGAAGGACTTTTACCGCTTCTACGCGTTCTTCAACAACATCTCCGAGCAGGGTCTGGATGGTCAGAAAGGAAACGCCGTCCCGTTCCTGAAAGCCCCCACCCCGGAGCAGCAGGCCGCGCTGGACGCCGCGAACAAAAAGGTTCCCACCCTGGAGCAGGCGCTCAAGGCGCGGTCAGCCGAAGCGCAGCCCGCGCTGGTCGCATGGCTCAAGACCGCGTCGGAGGGCGCCGGTAAGGAGCCGGAGGTTTCGGAAGGCCTGGTCGCGCGGTACGCGCTGGATGAGACCTCGGGAGATCAGGCTCATGACCTGACCGGGAAACAACCTGCGGGAATCGTCAAAGGCCCGGCGACATGGGCGCCCGCGAAGCTCGCGGGCGGACTGAAGTTCGATGGCGGAACCTATATCGACGCCGGCACGGGAGTCGCCTTCGACCGTGGAGATAAGTTCTCTTACGGCGCGTGGGTATATCCGACGAGCGCCGATTCGCTGACGGTCCTCTCGCGCATGGACGACGGGGCGAACTTCCAGGGATGGGATATGTACCTTCAGGGCGGGAAGGTGTTCGTCCATATGATCCATCAATGGGAAACAAACGCGATGCGGGTCAACACGAAGATGCCCATCGATCTCAACAAATGGCATCATCTGTTCGCCACCTACGATGGGTCCAGCAAAGCCCGGGGCATCAAGATCTACGTGGATGGCAAGTCCGCTGAACTGGACATGACCCACGACAGTCTTACCGACTCCATCAAAACCCCTAAACCCCTGCGCATTGGGAGCCGAACCCCTGGCGCGCCCTTCAAAGGGACGCTGGACGAAGTGCGCATCTATAACCGCGAACTCCGTTCCGAAGAGGTCGCGCAGCTTGCCGGAGCGGACGCCTTCCGGGCCCTGCTCGCCACGCACGAAGCAAAACGAACGCCGGAGCAGTCTCAAACCCTCGCGCGGTACTATCTGGAAACGCAGGATGCGCCCTATAAGCAGCTCAACACGGAGCTGACGGAAGCCAAGCGCCAGCAGACCGAACTCGACAACGCCATCCCCACCACGATGGTCATGCAGGAGCTCGACAAGCCCCGCGATACTTTTCTACTGATTCGCGGCCAGTACGACCAAAAGGGTGAGAAGGTCACAGCGGGCATTCCCGGCTTCCTGCCGGCCCTTAGCAATCAGGTTCCGACGAATCGCCTTGGACTCGCCCGCTGGCTGGTTTCGCCCGGCAACCCGCTGACCGCGCGGGTGGCCGTCAACCGCTTCTGGCAGATGGCGTTCGGACAGGGGATCGTCAAAACGGCGGAGAACTTCGGCACCCAGGGCGATCGTCCAAGCCATCCGGAACTGCTGGACTGGCTGGCGACCGAGTTTGTGCGGTCGGGCTGGGACATGAAGGCGATGCAAAAGCTCATCGTCACGTCCGCGACGTATCGGCAGGACTCCCGCGAAACGCCCATGATGGCCGCCCGCGACCCCGAAAACCAGCTTCTGGAGCGGGGAGCGCGCTTCCGCCTGCCTGCCGAAATGGTGCGCGACCAGGCGCTTGTGGTGTCGGGCCTGCTCGTGGAGCAGCTTGGCGGCCCGTCCGTCAAACCCTACCAGCCCGCAGGACTATGGGAAGAACTTGCCGCAGTCGGTCGGAACGAATCGATCTACGTTCAGGACCATGGAGACGCCTTGTACCGGCGGAGCATGTACACGTTCTGGAAGCGCACTTGCCCGCCGCCGGCTCTGCAGACCTTCGATGCGCCCGAGCGCGAGTTCTGCATGGTGCGTCGATCGGTCACCAACACCCCAATGCAGGCGCTCATCCTGATGAACGATCCCACCTATATCGAGGCGTCCCGCAAGTTCGCCGAGCGCATCCTGACCGAAGGCGGCGCGAACCCTACCACCCGACTTACCTATGCCTTTCGGGCGGCGACCGGTCGCGCTCCCAGACCTGCGGAGTTAACAATACTTCGCGGCGTGCTAAATGGCCAGCTTACCGCTTATCGAACGAATAGCGTGGGTGCGACAAAGTTGCTGTCCATTGGGGAATCGAAACGGAACGAAAAACTCGATGTCCTGGAACTCGCCGCGTGGACGGATCTCGCGAGTGTCCTGCTCAATCTGGATGAAACGATCACAAGAGGGTAATCCCTCGTCCGCTGCCCTCTTGGGCAACGCACGGTTATGCCATCCGTATCACCGGGGCGTCGTTTTATCTACCCAGACGTTTTCGAACAGCGCGGAAGGTGTCGAGCGCCCGTTGACCGAATCCCATGGCGCATCGTTAAAGAGAGGCCCCAGGCCAATCTGAACCAGATACAACGTTTCCAACATATCCGCATGACTTAACGGGGCATCCGGCCGAAAATGCAGTGTTCCATCGGTCTGAATGGCGGCCGCTCCATCCCACAAAATCGAACGGATGTAGTTGGCGTAAAGCGCTTCCACATCCGCCATGAGGGCAGGCTCCGCTAGATCGCTATAGTGGCCGCTTTGCGCGCCCTCGCGCAGGGAAGGCAATACCCGCACCAGCCAGTGTGCGATCTCCGCCCGTGTAGCAGGCGGGTCCTTCGCCTTTTCATGGGAGAAGGCAATCAATGACTTGACCGCGACAGGGTCTGCGGACGGCCCCATGTAGGCGTAGAATGGCTGCCGGACTTCCACCCCGTTTGTGCTGTTGTAGGCGCGATCGAACTTCTCCGAGTGAACAGTAATTGGAGGCGGAGCCGCGCGGCCGGCGAGAAGCGTAAGCCAGCGCGCCAATTCTCCACGCGTGGTAGACGCGTCCGGCTTTAGCTCTTCACTCCCCGTTCCAAATCCCCTGGCCGACATATACTCAATGGCATAATAGTTGCGCGTCGTCGCCCTGACATCCGAGAAGTAGGTCAGCCGATTATTGCCATCCCCGTAGGGATTCGCGGCGTGGGGAAGCAGTTCATCCTGGATCTGCCGCGCCGGCACGTCCCGTGCGGCAAGATGATATCGGATGCAATAGTCCGCCGCGATGCCGGCAGCCTGACCAAAAGCCATGCGAACCGGCTCCAGACGGTAGGTGCCGAAGCTTACATGCGTGGAGGAAACGGCGGTCGTGACAAACACGTTGTCGAGTTGGCGCGGCACCAGGATGCCAAGCGGAAGCGCATGCACCGGGGTGTGCTCGTAGAGCCACCACTCTCCTTCACCCATGTCTGGCGTCGTCCAATCGGTCTTCGGGCGCACGGCATGGGAGTCCATGGGATAATCGCCGAGCCCCACGCTTTCCGGCCGTAAGATCGAACCCGCCGCGCTGATGTCCGCCTCGTCCGGCAGCTGCTCGCCAAGGACACGTCGTCCCTCACGCACATAGAGAAGCGGAGGAAATCCCCCGCTGTCTCGATACTCGTCGTCCGGCAGTCCGATCTGCTTCTGACCCTGTTCTGTCTGGATATAGTAGAGATAGCTCAGTACGTGGTTTCGATACAACTGTTCGAGGCGGGCACGTTCTTTGTAGCCATCCAGGGGATAATGATAATTGATGCCCTGGATGTCGCCGCCCTGTGGATGCTGATTCAGTTCATACTTTCCGTTCGGCATCTTTCCGGATGTGACCGCCCATGATTCCTTCCATGACGGCGTGTGGACAAAATCTTCCCTACGATAACCGGGCGGCTTTGAGATCGTCTTATCGGCCCCCGGCCCATAATCTTTTACCGTAAGCAGATAGGTATACGCCTGGATACGCCGATCGCCGGCTCCGGTGCTGCCGGGAAGCAGACGGTCGTTCTTTCTATCATAGTAAATAACACCGTTGTGCGGTTCCCGCCTGGAACGCGGCTCTCGTCCGAGGCGGTACGCCGCTCCCGCCCAGGCCGCCAGATCCCCACAATCGGTCGCGTCGATAAAGATGCTCGCTCCCAGTTCGGCGCGGCGTCCATCCGGCTCACCACGTGCGTTTAGTTCCTCCACCGTCACTGTCTCGACCCGTTTGCGGTTCCCCAAAAAGCCAACGGGCCGTGTATGGACGTTCGTAAGCCGGGTACGGCGAAAAAGCGTAATGCCGGGATACTGGAACAGGATCGCTTTCATTGCTTTGTGCGCCACCAGAGGCTCATACTGCAGGCCGCTTGCCTGGACGCCTTCCGCGGCATAGAGAGCGCGCACTTTGTCGCGAAAACGCGTCAAAAAGCCGCTTGCATGCTCGGGGCGCCGAAGGTCCGTTGCGCTGAGTCCGTTGACCGGCATTCCTCCCAATCGTGTCGACGGTTCGATCAACGCGACCCGATAGCCCCGCCTGGCAGCCTCGACCGCCGCCGCGACTCCGCCCGAAGACGCCTGCGCCACGACAACGTCAAATGCCAATTTTTGCGGCCGTCGGTCGCGTGTAGGCTTCGGAAGGAGGGTAAACGTACGCTCGGTATCCCCGCTTGCCTCGGATTCCGCCCCCTGCCCGCTGGTGGAAATCGTATAATGATGCGTAGAGCCGGGCGTGAGACCGCTGTCGATAAACTCGGTGGTCGACGCAGGCAACGTGGCGATCGTCCGACCATCTCGCATCAGCAGATAGCTGAAGTCTTCCGCATGGGGAAGCCAATAGCAGCGTATATCGGAGGGCGAAAGGGCGACAGCCTCGAAGGATCGGGGCGCGGCCATCTTTTGAGCAACGCCTGGACGCGGCGCTAGGCCGAAGAGCAAAAGCCATATCGCGTTGCGAGAAAACCTCAGAATCAATTAAAAACCTCTTTTATCCGCCGGCGCACTTTAGATCATCAGGCATTTGGAAGCACAATCGCGTCGAGCTGTTCCCGTTGCCGTGAACTGAAATCGGAGCATGGAATCCGTGAAGCCCCCAAGACGAAGCCTTCACGCCCCGCCAGATACTTTAGCGCGGGGATCGATCCAAACTGCTTGAGTGCGCCACGTAGCTCCGTAACGGCGGCCTGAAAGCTCTCGTTTCCCGCCCACAACCGGGAGAAAAGCCGCGGCGTCACGTTGGCGATTGCGGAAATAAAGCCATCCGCTCCAAGCCGTCTTCCTTTTGTCGCAAAGCCATCGCTCGCGGCGAACACCACCCGGTTTCCGCCAAATCGTGCCACGAGTTCTCGGACGCGATCCGCTTTGCCGGTAGAATCCTTTACCCCCGCGATAAGGCCTTCCTCGAACAAGCGATCAAGGCAGGCGAACGAGATCTCATTCGTGGTGTACTGAGGAATATTGTAGGCGAACAGGGGCAGTGCGGTCGCTCGGGCCACGGCGGAATAAAAGGCAAAGACCGCGTCGTCGCCCGCCGGATAGTAGATCGGGGTCGGCAGGAATATTCCGTCCGCGCCGGCGTCTTCTGCAGCTCTGGCAAGAGCCGTGATCTCCTCCATCCGGAGCGCCCACACTCCGGCGATGACAGGAACTCTGCCCCGGACAGCCTTCACCGTCGCGGCGACCAGTCTCCTCTTTTCTTCCTGCGTCAGGTAAAGAAACTCGCCGGTCGTTCCCGCCGGGCAGAGCCCTTGCGCGCCGTTTTCCACAAGCCAGTCGGCGTGCGCACTCACCACTCCTTCATCAAGAGCGTCCTTGCTATCGAAGGGAGTTAGCGTCGCCACATAACAACCCTGAAACTTTGATTTTATTTCCACGATTTCACCGCCATTTGAGTTATTGACCCACCTTACGCAGACAAGCGTTTTGCAGGAAGATTGCCCTCTCTTCAGCGGACTAAAGTCCTCTGCTGGGGCCTGCGGCCGCTTCTCCTTCGGAGAATGCCCCCTCACCACGAGGCTGAGGTCCGAAGGAGAGGTGTGTATCACACGCGTTCAGTCTGTTTGCCACTCCCCAGGATAATCCAAGAAGCCGGCGAGTTTTTCGGCATCACGCTCCAGGCGATTCATCGCAATTTCGACCTCCCGAGCGACACGAGCGCGCCCGGCTACGTCCAGGCCCGGAGGAACATAGATGGGTTCACCGACAAGAAAGTAAGCAAGTGCAAAGGGCTTGGGAATCATATAGGAGTCCCAGCTGCCAAGAATCCATCGCCGACTCACACTGCTCGCGACCGGTATAATGGGCGCTCCGGACTTCTCCGCCATAAGGAGTACGCCTGGCTGCACTTTATGCGTGGGACCACGCGGGCCATCCGGCGTAAATGCCAGGACGGCGCCTTCACGTACTTTACGCGCCATTTGCAACGCCCCACGAATGCCTCCCCGTCCGGAGGAACCGCGGATGGTATGGAAGCCGAAGCGCGTAAAAATATTGTTCTGCAGTTCCCCATCTCGCGACAGGGAGATGAGCGCCCAATAGCCGCGACCTCGAAAAATATTCGCGGCAAGAAGCGTACGCCCATGCCAGGTGACCAGGATTGCCCGTTCCCCCGCAGCGGAGATACGATCCATGTTCACGCATTTTACGCGCAGGCTGGCGTAGATCGCCCTGATGAAGTAGTAGAGGAGAAAGCCAAGGAACCGACTGCGCC
>JBBRKX010000284.1:0-6568 GCA_038231675.1 Chthonomonadales bacterium
ACGTGTCCGGCACTTCCAACAGGGAGCTGTACCTCTTCAAATCGAAAGGCGGTCTGGGCAGGATTGTGTGCGGCTGAACTGCGGCGCATAGTCTCTACGCCAATGGTACCAAGGCTTCGTGAGCTAGTCAAACAAGCGTGGTGCGACTTCCATCAAGGCGGTTGCCGCTTACTTATAAATACTTATTAAGTGTTGATAAGTTATTCAATTTACCGGCATACGTAGGTCCGCCTGCTCTCCAGTAAAAGCCCGTCCCGTGAAAGTGCGACGTAAGCTATGCGGACACTTAAGGTCGCTGTCGGTCGACGGCAGCCTGCTCGTCCATGTATCGGTTGACCTGGTCCATGGACTCGTCCCAATGGCGCTCCACCTTCTGAAAGAACGCTTCCGGCAGCCCATAACGGTTCACCGTGCTGCGGAACCAGAAGTAGAGCAACAGGCTTTCAATGACTTCGGAAGGAATCCCCGCATCGATGGACATCAGCGTCGTTTTCTGAATGAGTGTATTGGCGATCTCGGTCTGGGCGACTTCAGCTTCCTTGGAATCCGGCCAGGTCGCCACGGCTCCCCCGGCCAAGCCCCGCAGCTCTTCCAGCTTCTCTCCCAGGCGTCGCATCTCCGGGAGCGGGCCTTCGTCTTCGGTCTTTTTGCCGATCCGGATCAGAATATCCGATATCGGCCCCACTATCGGCCCGATGCGTTTGAGGCTGCGCTCAAACCCGCCCTCGACAAAATGGTGGTTGATACAAGCGAAGCGAAGCCACCAGAGCAGATAAGTGCCCTCCATGATCGCCGTGGTCACTCCTCGGCGCAACAACTCCACGGACAGGGAGCGCATAGCGCCCAGCATGGCGCGCTCGTAAACTTGCTTTTTGGACGTGGGCGGCGCTGCCGTAGCCCATGCAGAGGTATGCAGATTGTGGATGTCGTCGATGAGCTTATCGGTGGGGTCGGTGGAATCGGATTTCATGCTACTGGCTCCCTTGTTCCCCGATACCGTTTCAGGGAACCCGAAAACGTAAAATTTGCCCTGCTGGTGCATTTGGCATCTACCCTCGATACCTTTTCGGGGCGCTGGGCAAACAACCCCTTTTCGGCGAATTTCTCCCGTCCCGTAGAACTTCCGAACACTTATTAAGTGTTTATAAGTATAGCGTGGTTTGGGCATCAGGAAGAAGCGGAGTCCCATGGACGGCGATCGAGCCCGTCTGCGCCGGAGGGACCGGCGACCAGCCCCATCACCGAATGTCCCAACGGCACCACCAGGGCGTAAATCACGGCGATCGCCAGGATCGGTGCGACTCCGGGCGCGTAGTGCCCCCACTCGGGGAAGCGCGCCATATAGGCATAGTCACGAGGCGGTCCGATGATCGTCAGCACGACTGCAAACACCGTGAGCCCGCGCCGTCCGAATTTGCGCGAGATCCGCCAGCTCACCAGGTAGATAGGGACGGCAGAGACGACAAAATCGAGGTAGACCTGCGGCAGGAGAGATGCCCCCCAGATCGTCATGTGCCACCAGCCCAATGCTTCACCGAGAGCGTCGGCGCACAGCGCCAGCGCGCTGAAGGCGGCTGCGCCGACCAGGGCTCCCACGATACGCCGCAGGGTCGCACGGGTGAAGAAGGCGACGAGGAGCAGCCCGACCAGGTATAAGCCGCTTATGAGGTTGAGCTGCTGTGTGGTCATGCGCCCTTCTGCACCTCGAACTTATCAATACTTATTAAGTCATTATAAGTATTGATAAGTCTGTCCTTTCCTCGCGGAACGCCTATGTTTTCGTGCGGAATGGGTTCGGATTCATCTTTTCGTCCCACTGCCAGAAGTTAGGGATGCCGCTCTTGGGATTCTCATCGATGAACTTGATGAGCCGTCGGACCCGCTCCTCTTCGCCGTAGTAGGCCTCCACCACCCTTGCCGAAATCGAGGACTTTTCCGCTCTGACCTTGTGAAACGTATAGACGGATTTTTCCTGATCCGCAAAAGCCGCAAATGCCTCTGGAAGCGACGATTGAAGCCTCCCCCCCAGCAATTCCCCAAGGAAGGCGTGATATGCGCCGCTGTGAGCCTCCTGGTGGCTCTGGCGCGCCTTTTTAAGAGCGAGTGCCTCCCGTTCTTTGCGTTTGGTTTCGTAAGGCTCTTTCGCCTGAGATACAAGTTTCTTCACGCCTCCGAAGTCGTTGGGGAATCCGTCCTTCTCTTTTCCCTGTCGCGCAGCGAACTCAATCAGGTAGCTTGCCCACGCCTCGCTGTCGGCGAGATAGCTGTTGGCCTCCCCGATCTCGCGTTCGGTGGGGAGTTGCTCCTGACCGTAGCGAAGCCGGTAGAACCTCTTCACCAGGTCCTCGGCGTTTTGGGTCGCAGGCGTCTGGGATGCCAGCGGGAGTTGTTCCGGGATCGACAGCATGGCAGGCTTCGGTTTTTGCGGCTTCGGGGCAGGCTTGGTGCGGTCGCGCCGGATGTAGGGAACGCTGAAGTCGAAGGCAAGTTGTTGCCGCTTGGCAGTCTCTCCCGGCAGGTAGAAGATATTCCAGTCCGGTTGCCCGTTCTCGTCCGTCGTCGCTTCGTACTCGATTTTGGCGATATACCCGGCTCTGACATGCGGCACGTGGATTTTGTACATCTGCTTCTTGACCTGCTCGAATTGGACATAGCGGGTCATGGTCGAAAACATGCAAAATTCGGAGTAGGTCAGTTTCGCCCGCTGGTTGTACTTGATGGCGGGCAGCATCTGGTAGCTGATGATCTCGTAGAAGCGTTGTGCGGCGGGCGCCAAGTCCCGGAGGTAGTCGTAGTCGAGCGGGCGTCGCGTCGCGTTGTTCAGCACCTCCATGTAGATGTCGTTCAGCACCAGGTACACCGCGTCCGCCGTGAGCCCGTTGGGCAGTTTTTCGCCGGTGAAGATGATGCTGTAGCGACTGAAATCCGCCTCTAAAGTCCGTTCGGTTTTGTCCAGCGCTTTGTAGGTAATTTTTGCGGTGATGAAGGCGCTGGCGTTTTGGCGCAGGGCTTTTTTGATGCCGGAGGTGTTCTCGCCGTTGGGTTGGTGGCCTAACTCGTCCGCAATGTCTCGAAGGCTTCCTAGCCTGAGAACTTTTGCTACAGGCCGACCGGCCTCGTCAATGCGCTGGTTGATGATCAGGGTGTCGAGCTTATAGGCAAGCGGACCGGGCTGCCCGTACTTGTTGTTGTAGGTCACTTCCCAGAGGAGGGTGGCCGCCCCTTTCTCATCCAGCTTGCGGATGTTGATGCTGATGATTCCCTTGTTGGCGAGCCGATGAAGCGGGTACCGTGAAAGAGCGGTTTCGTTCCGGATAATATCCAGCGCTTCAGCGGATGGTCTAGTTTGCAGTTGTGTCGAGTTTTGGTTCATAGGCGTTCTCTACGAAGTAGAATATACGCACGCGCACCCACAAGAGTCGAGTGTGTGTCGAATATACTAGAAAACACTAGACGAAAATTTTGACGCCGAAAAAGGCTGTTTTTGAGATAGGTTACCATACTTTTGCCGGAATCAGCGTCTCCTCAAACTGCGCACCTCGTCTCCCCAAACTGCGCGGACCGTCTCCTCAAACTGCGCAGTGCGTCTCCCCAAACTGCGCGCCTCATCGCCTCGGATGATGCAGTCGCCGTCTCCGAAACCCTTCCGTTTCGGCTGTCGCTTATAAACAGTTAATAAGTGTTCATAAGTGTGGCGTTTCACAGCGTCTCGGTCTTTCGGTGGCGCTCGATGAAGTAGTGCAGAACCTCGTCGGGAGTCTTCTCTTTGAGGGTCTCCTGAAGCGAGTAGATCGCCTCGCGGATTACCATGGAGCGGTTTGCCTTCGGGTTACCGGCGCTCTTGAGAATCTCGGTGAGCTGGTCCACCCAATTGGCCTCGGGAGTGTAGAGGCTGGCAGGAACGACACGATAGCCCTTCTTGCCGTTATCGTGGTCAAGAAGCCGCTCCGGGTTTGGCCGTGGTGCAGTCGCCTGCGCCTTTGCGACAAGGCGGTCTCTTTTACTTTGTGCCATAGCTGAGTATTTCCTTGGCGAGCGCTTCATAGGCGAGCGCTCCCTTTCCTCTCGGGTCAAAGGAGAAAATGTCGGTTCGGTCCATCTGCGCCTGGTTGAGCGCCTCATTGAGCGGGATGTAGGTGCGGAAGAACCGCTCTTTCCAGTTAGAGAGTTGGGCCATAACGACCTCGTTGGACACGGATTTGCGAGAGTCATAATGGGTGATGAGAATGCGGTAGTTATCGAAGCCCTCGCCTTTGAGGGCGGAGACGACGTCCAGCAGATCGACCAGCCCGTCCGCAGCCCGCGCCTCCATCTTACAGGGGATGATGATCAGGTCGGCGGTGTTGATACCGGCTTCGGAGAGAACGCCCAGGGTGGGGGGGCAGTCGATGACGATGTACTCGAATTGACTGCGGATAGGCGCCAGTCCCCGCTCTAGGATCTCTTCGCGTTTGGTCTTCATGTAGAGGGCCTGGCTCACCGGCGCCAGACGAATGTTGGAAGGGGCGATGGAGAGCTGCCTGACCTGGGTAGGGCGAATGATGCGCTTCAGGGGAAAGGCTCCCGGCTCGTGGAAGAAGTCGCGTATGGTGAGGTCACTTTCTTCAATCTCGACGCCAAGCCCGAGCGCGCAATGCCCTTGGGGGTCAAGGTCGACGAGAAGCGTTTCCTGATTGGCACGGGCGAATGCTGCGCCGATCGCCATTGAGGTGACGGTTTTCCCGACCCCGCCTTTATGGGTTGCAACCGCGATCGTGGTGGTCATTTAATATCTCTTCCGAAGTGTTATTAACGCTTAATAAGTACCCGAGAGGCGGGGACGATGTCAAGAGGGTAAGGGATTCTTTTTGAGTATTGCCTTACCGAACATTATCGGACACATCTCCTCTTTTCCGATTGTGGTGGAATAGAAACATACCGTCCGATAATGTTGGATGCGGCGGTCTGATTTTTACTGCCGTCCCAAAACCCTCGGATCAGTTCATGTCCAACTTCTGGGCCTCGGCGACCAGAGCATCCAGGCCCTTGTGCCGCTCGGCTTCCGCTTGCTCCGCATTCAATCGCGTTTCCAGCGTCGTAATCACCACCAGGACCTCCTCAAAGGAAGGATACGGGCCGAAGAACATATCCCGCATCCCGGCGTAGTCGCGCCTGATGTCGTCCAGGCGCGATACCGGGGGAAGTAGGTGGAAGAAGCCAGGTTGGGCCGTCTCGTAGTGCGCCCAGTTCGAGGCAAAGTAGACGCTCTTGTGGGCTGCTACACGCGCCAGGAGAGTCAGGTCTGCGATGGCGCGTTCGCCGGTTTCACTGGCAGCCACCTGCATGAGATCGTAGTAGTGGCGGGAGAGGCGGATGGGGGTCGGCTTGTCTTCGGGTCGGTGGTATTCCGCATGCAGCAGGGTCGCCTTCTCCCAGAACGTGCGTTCCGCTTCCATCACAGTGACCTCACATGCAGGTATACAGCAACGATTGCTTCATTTTTCAGCCATTTCGTTCTGTGGACGAAACATGTATACAAAAACGAACGTTTTCGTGGCATATCTGCCGTTTTTTGGCTCAGACTTATTCAATTAGTGTAGACGCCTGAATTCTTACCATCAAACTGGTATACGAAATCATCGCACCAAAATGTTAGAGAAACATGAGTATCGTGGTGCGAATATGCGTCTCAAATCCCTTGTGGCTGTAAAGTGAAGCAATCGTTGTCGGATACCTTCTGCTCTCCTCACCGCAGGAAAAGCCTGAAGATAACGGATTGTACCACAAAAAGACACTTATAGGGTGTGACCTTTTAGGGCGTAGTCGAATAGGGGGTGTTAGGGTATCGTAGGCGCATGACCACACAGAGACATCCGGCTCTCATTGCGCTGGGAAAGCAGATACGGAAAGTACGGCGGGAACAGGGATTTTCGCAGGAAGGCTTTGCGATGGAAGCCGAGTTGGGTCGCTCCTACTATGGAGGGGTGGAGCGTGGAGAACGCAACATCGCCGCGCTTAACCTGATGCGGATCGCCGCAACGCTGGAAGTGGAAGTAGGGGAGTTGTTCCCCAAGGTTTCCGATTTCGCGCCTCTCCTGGACAATGCCCCGGCGCGGCAACCCGCGAGGAATAGAAGCGAGAGCAGAGACGAGAGGTAACGGACGGCGCGTAGGCTGCGTCCAACCATCGTACCCACCTCCTATTGACGAGGAAAATATTATGTTCTTTGCCGGCCGCTTCTTATTCTGCGCTTTCGCCTTCTGCACGCCACTATTGCTCGCCCCGACTCAGAACTGCCAATCGCAGCCAGCACCTCGTGCTTATGCCGGCGTGGTGCAGTCGGTTCGCGATGCTAAAAAGAAAAGCGAAACCGACCAATCGGCTCTGTATGCCCTGTATTCTTACTTTCAGGGCGAGACTTATTCCAAAGCTCTGCGGGAGGCGACCCAATGCCGCGATGACGCCGCCCTACGCGAACTCTACGAGGCAAAACATGGCATTCACTGGCCCCGCACGGTGGAAGGAACGCCGCTGTTGTGTTATGCGGCGATGAATGGGGATGGGGAGGTGGCACGTTTGCTGCTTTGTC
>JBBRKX010000285.1:0-6545 GCA_038231675.1 Chthonomonadales bacterium
GACAGCACCAAGCTTAGCTTGAGAAATCCAACGGTGGTTACATATCTCTTAAAATCTCTTAAAAAGGCTGAATTTTACTTTCCTTATCCTAATCTGTGGGATGGCTTTTTTTCGCAGCCTATCCGGCGCGCGCTGAACGTTGACAAAGAGTTGAGTCAGTGCCGCCTGGATGTGTGGACCATGAAAGACGGTTTGCCTCCGGCAAGTATCAATGCGATCACACAATCACCGGATGGTTTTATCTGGTTGGCCACGGAAGCAGGACTGGTGCGATTCGACGGAGAAGCGATGCAAGAGCCATGCTGGAAGCCCGAAATGGCTCGTTGCTGGATCGGAGGCGGTGGAGAACACAACCTTCTGCATTACAAGGACGGCGGCTTTACCAATATTTCGCCCCGTTATCAGGGTCTCCGAGGTTTCGTACTGGACCCTGCCGGTACCGTATGGGCGGCAAGTTCAGGGAGCCAACCTTCTGGCGCCGTTTTCGCAGCTTGTTTGCGCGCTTCCCGTAGTGCGTTCGCACCATGAGCGATGGGATGGAACGGGCTATCCGGATGGGCTGACGGGAGAAGCGATCCCACTTTCCGCGCGGATTTTCGCTTTGGCCGATACGCTGGATGCCATGTCGAGCGACCGTCCCTACCGTGAGGCGCTGCCCTATACAATGATCCGGGCGGAGGTCGTTCAAATGGCGGGAGTCCAGTTCGATCCTAATCTGGTGCAGGCATTTCTGGTCATTTCCGAGCAGGAATGGAAGCACTTAAGAGACGCACGGGATACCGTCTCACCTGCAAATCGGTCAACGTTTGCAGCGTGAGCGTGAAAGCCGTGCTTACGGTTTGTCCACGCTTACCCGAACATTCGCCAACGCCCAGCGTTCATTTTGCGATGCGTCCAGGCCATAGGCGGAGAAATCCAGAGAGAGGGCCTTGCCGGTATGGGGGAACGTGTATCCGATCCGGTAGACGGCGTCGGCAGGTACATTGGCGCCTTCGCGTTTGCAGAAATAGCCCAGCGAATCATGCTCGGAAGAACCGGTCCAGGCAAAATAGTGATCGCGGGGAAACTCTCCGGGAAAGGCCTGAGGTCTGAAGCCGGGCCCCACTCCCGCATCCGTATTGCAAAATGTCGTTCGGATCAGGACCGGACCGCCCGCAACGTCCAGGCTAAAGATATCGGGCCCTTCATTGATATCGCCGCCATCCCAACCGCCAATGACGATGAGATCGAACGATACGCTTGCCTCGCGATGGTTCGGGAGATTTTTTAAGTTGAGCACCACGAATTGGCTGCCGAAGTCTCCCAGAAAGCGTTTGTTTGCATTCGGGGACATAGAGATCTGGAGGGGTGTGAAACCATCTCCCCGACGTTGCGCCGTGGTCCACTCCGGCCCGAGACGATCGGCGGCGAAGGCGTTACGGTAGATCGTATGCGTACGCGCCCTCGCGTCGGACCAATGCGCATAGCGTTTACGCACGCTCTTGAGCGCCTCGGCATGCGCCTTTTCCTCCAGGGCCTCCTCATTCAGTACCCTTTCATAAGAATCGAGTAGTGTGGCGCAATCCGTTTTCAGGTTGATCCCAGCCACGTCCCTGGCAGTATGGTATTGCTTGTCAACGACTTTTACATTTGCGCCGGCGATGACAAGAATCCGCAACGCCATGCTCTGCCCGGCCTGAGCGGCGCTATGGAGAGGGGTATTGCCGTCGATATTCTGCACATTCAACTTCGCGCCCTGCCCGATCAATATGGACACCGCAGCCGATTGTCCTCCTCGGGCGGCGATGTGCAACGCGGTGTCGCCATTATTGCAGACCGCGTTGACGTCCGCGCCATGCGCGATGAGATAGCGGATAATCTGCGTGTTATTGCCGTTGGCCGCGGAGCAGATCGGTGTCCAGCCGGTGCTCTGGCGTGCATTCACATCCACGCCGACACCTACGAGCATCCGGGCGACCTCGTCGCAGCCGAACGCCGCAGCCCAGTGCAGGGCCGTATTGTAGTCGCTCGCCCTGGCACGCGCCACCGCCCCGTTGTCGAGCAGAAATTTAATTATGTCGGGATGGTTATTGCGCGCCGCGCAAAACAGAGGAGTCCAATGATCGCTACGGTCTCCGAAACTGTTCACGTTCGCACCGTGCGCCACGAGGTAGCGGGCGACTTCCAAACTGCCGTGATCTGCGGCGAAGTTCAGTGCGGTGCTGCCGTCTCTAAACAGAGCGTTGACGGAGGATGGATCCGCATCGATAATATTCTGGACGGCCGCGAGGTTGCCGTCCCGCGAGGCCTCGAAGATGGTCTGACTCCCGGCAGTCCGGGATGTCGCGGCGATAAGAGCCAGCATAAGCGGAAGGAGGCCGGCGGGTAAGCGGCGGGCCGGATCACCGATGCGTCTTATGGCTTTCAAGGCTGCCGTGAGCACCGTGGTAATAGTCATGTTGCGTTGTTCCGCGTCCTCAGTTCGTGATGGATGAACGATTCGTCTGTCCAGTCCGAAAGCCTGTTCCCGTGCGAATCTTTCGGTGGGGAGAAATCAATGGATAGAGTCGAGCGCCTGCTGTGCGGTCTGTTTAAACTGCCCATTCATGTCGAGCGCCTTTTTCAGTTCCTCCCGCGCCTCCAACTTGAATCCTTCGGCAAGCAGGGATCTTCCCAAATAAACATGCGCATACTCGTCTTCGTCCGTGTCCAGAACAATATGACACTGTTTGATACAGTTAGCAAAATCCCCTTTTTCGAAGTATGCGAAGACCAGGATTCGATGGAGCTGAAAATCGTACGGCATTTTCAATGCTCTTTTCGCGAGTGCAAAGGCTTCGTCAAACTGCCGCTGATAAACGAATTCTTCCACGACGGCATCTATAAAGGTGATCTCGTAAGACTTTTGCAGCGCGGCTTTGAACTCTTCCAGAGCGCGTGTATGGTCATTTTTGGTGGAAAGGACACTGCCGAGATTGTAGTGATAGACGGGGTCTTCCGGCGAGCAGCGAATGGCCGTCTCGATTTGCTTTTGCGCCTCATCATTCTGGCCCGCCGCAGCCAGAAGCTCTCCCAGCGTTTCATAAGCGGCGCCGTTTTCACTATTTAACGCCAGCATATCATGCCCTACCCCGATGACGTCTTGCATCCGGCCAAGGCGGTTATAGCCCAACGCCAGAGTGAGACGCGCCCACGCATTATTAGGCTCCAGGCGGACCACGTTCTGGAACTCCCTGACCGCGTCGTCCGGTTTTTTGCTTGCATAGCTGGCAAGCCCTACCTGGTAATGCCCCATGGCATCGTCGGGATTGTGTTGAATAGCTTTCCGACCGTCTTCCATCATGGTGGATATGATGTTTTTAGCGTCATCCGGAAAGCCCATGGAAAAGAGCCCCTTCGCAAAGTTGCTGGCGCTCCAGGGATCGGAATAGTGTTGGGCGGCCGCCATATGGGCTACATCCGCCAGCTTTTGCGGGTTGTCGTACCATTTGGGTTGATAGATCTCAAGTCCCCAATTGTATAGGGCGAGATCGGTGGGCGCCAGTTTGATGGCTTTCCAGATCGCCGCGTCGGCGGTGGGCAAATCACCGTTGAAAGTCGCGGCGGCGGAAAGCTCCCGCCACGCCTCTACATCCAGAGGATCGGTCCGGGCCGCTCGGGTCGCGGCGTCCTGCCAGAGTGGATAGATCTTATTGATAGCTGCCGTCTCTTCCGAAGACATCTCATCGATAAGGCGTGCATTACGGATCGCGTCCGCCTCCTGGCTGATCGTGTCCGCAAGTTTTCTCCATGTGGAGGAGTTGTGCGGCGAACATTGCACGAGATGGAGGGCGGCTTTTCGCATGGAGGCATTCGATGCTTCCCCCGGCTGTATGCTGTAACTTGCAAGCGCGAACAACAGGTTATTGGGGTAGCGTGCGATCATCGGCGCCAGTCGCTCCCCTTGCACCTTGATGAAGCGACCGCTTGTGACCTCCGCATGGACCAGGGGATTGTCCGGCGCCTGAGCGAGGGTGCGCAGGGCCGTGACCTTATACGTCGCGCCACTTGCGAGAACCCCAGGCTGCAACAGGAGCAGACCCGCCACCGGAAAATGTGTGGAGATATCCTTCATCCGGGCGAGCATAGCCGTGGTGACCGGCTCCTCGAAATGCGTTGGGAAGCGGCCTATATCCGTCAATTCGCCGGCCGTCGCGCCCACCGTTTCCGGCACATGAGGCGTGGCTACGCCGAGGAGTTTCAGCAGGGTGCGAGCCATCCCGGGGAGCGCGGCGACTACCTCCAATTCGGAACCGGTCGTGGTGACCGAAGCGCCCAGCGGTTGCTGGGTCGCCAGTGCGTAGAGGCTATAAGAGAGGGTGCAATGGTCCGCCGTGCCTTTGATTTCTCCGATGGCGGCATGGGTGGTCCCGATAATATCCGCAGTCCGGACTGCCTCCGCCAGGGTCCAGCGCATATCGGGTTTCCGAAGTTCCTTGCGGGCCCGGTTGAAAGATCTCCAGAGCGGTGTCTTCCCCAATTCGGGATTGTCGGCGAACACAAAGGACATCCACCGCCCGCATCCGGCTCCAAAGGCGGTCAGCGGCTCGGTTGTCTGTACCGGCAAAGGTTCCCCGACAATCACGCCTGGCCCACTGTTGACGGGCGACACATCTCCCAGGCCCGAGGTGACTTTCACCCCCGGCTTCTTCGGTTTCATGGTTGCGGGCGGCCGCATTGCGAGCGAAGGCAGCATGCTCAGTACGATAGGTATCGAAAGCGCGGCGATGCGATAGAAGCGAAGCGAGAGCATGGCTAGTTTCTTTCCACTTGCCCTACTCATTTTAACACAACGTAACGTTTTCCCGCTCTGTTCCCCATGCGGGCCAGGCAGCTCCTGTGCGCGGTCGGTCGTGCGCCGGTGGACCCCGCACCAATCAGTGTGGCGCGGGGGCCCTGGATGTCAGAGAGTACAGTATGTTCTCGCTTGCGATTAGAGCCTGACCGCCGCTCTTGAACACTCGGGCGGTCCCAGGGGCCGCGCCAATAATAAGAGACAGGCTCGAATCGCCCGGGCGGTTGTTAAAGACCTCCATGTCACCGTCCGAGTTCAGGCGCAAACAGACGCCGGTCTCCAGTGTCACGAAGTTGATGGCCGCGCTTCCGGCGTCCGGAAGTATGCGCACATCGTACCGCCGATAGTCCGGGCTAAAGCGAAATATGAATTCCTGGTAATCCCCCATTTGCTCGGCGATGACCAGCAAGACATCTCCATCGAAACGCGCGTCCACGATTCGATGACGATCCAGTTCGCGCAGCCGGATCGTATGGCACGTGCTGGAATGCGGGAAAAGTAGCGCATGGCAGGCTCCCAGAATGCTTTCCATGGCCACCCCTTCAAAAAGCTCGGTTGCATTGGGCAGCACATTTGCCAGGGGCCGAAATGCCGATAGAATCCCGGATGGCATCTCTAGCCAGGTTATTTCGCCGATCTGTGCGCCCGATCGGATGATATGCCTTCCTTCGGTCGACATAAGCGCGGAAGCCTCCAGCGGCGCGGCGATATCTCGATCCTCCGTAATATCCCGTAGATGCACGGTATTGCCGGATAGCGTCGCCGCAACGAGATGCCGGAGACGTGGCGTAAGGGCGAGGCGCACCCCCGGGTCCGAATGTCGCAAGCGCCCCCTCACCATGAGCCCCTGGGTCGTAACGGCAATATCTGTACCGACAAAGGACGGCATCGAAAGGATCGTGGTGGGGAACCGCGCTAGTTCTGAAATCTGGAGCCTGTCACTCGACAATTTGCGCGAAGAGGATGTTGCTATCTGGATCATATCCTGGAGATCCGTGGGAGGTGGACAGCGAAGGCCCCCCTCGAACACGGCCCTATACCAGGCGAGATAGGCTTTAGGGATCGCATCGAACGGATAGCAGATCGCCGGAACGGTTACCTCGCGATTCAGAACACTCACATTCTGGAGCATTCGCGCCTCCAGGTCGTTCAGCAACGCATGTCGCCCCCGATACGGATGAATGCCCGTAAACATCTGAAAGCTCACGATCGCGAACGCGAACCAATCGGTAACGGTCGAGAATCCCCGTGCATGCCGGTCCCGGATGGTATCCATCTGAGCGGTAGCGGGAAAGCCCGGCGTCTGATAACTGTCGACATCGATGCAGAAGAGGGTGCTTCCCTTGCCTCCGAACAGAACGTTGGTCTCGTTCAGATCGACGATCAGGATCCCGGCGTCGTGGACATGCTGTACAGTGGCTCGAAGTTGCGTCACGAGGGCGGATACGTGTCCACCGGTAATCCCACGCCGCTCTCGAAAGGTCCGCGTGAACAGTCTGCAGAGAGGATCGCCATCGGAAACACGACGCATGGTGTATCCGACAGGCTTTCCTTGCGTGTCCGTCAACACCTCCCGAGGGCGAATAATGCGCGGGTCGGTAAGCGCGGAAATCTCCTGGATTTTGGCGAGTGGGATCATCTTTGCGGGGTCAAGGTAAATTTTGTACGCAACATCGCCCTGGATATAAACGGCGCCTTCGCCTCCTTGCGCGGCGAAATCCGCCTGACCCAA
>JBBRKX010000286.1:0-6541 GCA_038231675.1 Chthonomonadales bacterium
CGGTAACCATCCTCCTCGCATCCTCTTCCGACTGAGGAAATTTTACATGGGTATGTTGCCACGTCACTTCGACCTGGCGAAACCGTGTGTCGGCTTCGCGAATCTTTGCCCAGCAGGCATCTTGCTCGCCCGGAGATACAAACAAATCTGGTGGGGTCATTGCATGCCTCCTCCCGTTTTCCACAAAGTAGGAAGGACCCTTCCGTAATGGATTCGGCACTCTCTTTCAGAAATCTATACTGCCCCAGAATGCCATCCGTTTCTCTATGTTCCCTTCTCGTCAGAACGTTGGATTCCTTCTTTTGGGCGCAAGCATTCGCGATATTTAGTGAGGGTACGGCAAGAGAAGATGCAGATCACCGAACTCATGCCAGAGATAGTGGTTTCGCAGTGATTCCCTATAAGCCATGCGCAAAGAGGCTCTGTTCGCCAGCGCTTCGAGCATGGCCAGATGGGTCGCGCGCGGCTCATGCAGTCCGGTCAGGAGGCCATTCACGGCGCGAATGCCTCGTTCAGCCGTCACTATCAGTTCCGTCCATCCTTCGCCAGGGCGCGTTACGTTCTCCCCGTCCGTCACCGTTTCGAGTGCGCGAACGACCGTCGTTCCCACGGCAATGATGCGTCTTCCCGCTGTTCGCGCCACATTCACGGCGCGTGCCGTATCTTCCGACACGCGATAGTATTCCGCGTATGGCGGCTCGTGATCTTCCAGGCTGGCCACCCCCGTATGCAGGACCAGGGGCGCGAATTGCACTCCCCGCGCCACAAGGCGAGTGATCAGTTCGGCCGTGAACGCGCGTCCTGCCGAAGGCATCTCCGCGCTGCCCATCTCGTTTGCAAACACGGTCTGGTAATAGGCCGAGGGCCATGGTTCTCGCACATAGCCATACCGGATGGGGAAACCATGCCGCTCCAGGTACGCGTGCAATGGGCACGGCAATCGTAACGTGGCGCGCCACAGCCGCACACTGCCCGGGATTTTGCCAATTGCATAGGGCTGCTGCAATTGCACGGAAGCGCCCTCCGGCAACGTCAATATCTCATTCGGTTGTGCGGTAAGGAAGGGAACGGTTGCTCCGTTTTGAGGCAGGCGCAATTCCACACTCCATACACCGTCCGGCAGGTGCGTCGAGAGATGCAGTTCCAGTCGAGCGCCATCTGCTCGAATGGCGGGGAGGGCGGCGTTCATCGTGCCACTGGTGTTGATCACCAGGAGATCGCCCGCCGCCAGGTAACGCCCGATATCATCAAACCGTGCGTGTTCGATGCGATCGGTCTGACGATACGACACCAGCAGCCGCACCGCATCCCGTGCAAGACCACGCGCTTCCGGCGGCTCGCTCGCTTCCAATTCAGGCGGCAACACGAAGTCCATGGGTGACGATGGGTCTATTGTCGTGGATAGATCGGTTTTCATTGTCCCACTCTCCCCGCCACTTCACGCGCAACATAGCGCCCACTGGGATGGTTGCCTTCGATGAGCGCCAGAATGCCGGGAACGCTGACTTCCGGTAGGGGGCGGTCACCGATATCCTCGCCCGGAAACGCTTCTTGATGCATCTGCGTTCGCATATCGCCGGGATCGATCCAGTACACGCGCAGTTGCGGCTCTTCCACGGCCAGGATCGCCGATAGGTGCTCCAGCGCGGCTTTGCTGGACCCATACCCTCCCCAGCCCGCGTAGGCTTCTACCCCTGCATCACTCGTAATGTTCAGGATGCGCGCTCCTGGGCGCAGAACGCCGTGGACCGCCTGTGCCAGAGCCAACGGCGCCAACACATTGGTGCGGTAACCGTTTTCCAGTGCCTGAAGCGGGTACTCCATCAAATGCGGCTGCGGACTGGGCCCGAGAGTGGATGCATTGTTGACCAGTATATCCAGACCGCCGACGGTCTGGCATGCCGCCGCCAAGCACTGGCGCGTTTGCGGGTCCGTGACATCGCCCGCAACCGCAACAACCTGTGTGTATACCGCCAATGCCGCGTGAGCCGCCTTCAACGCGGCTTCGCCTCGGGAATTGAGTATCAATGTCCATCCCCGGCGTGCCAGCGCGTGAGACAACGCCAGGCCCAGCCCGCGCGATGCGCCCGTAATGAGGGCGGTTCGCCTCGTTGTGCTTTTCATCTATTTCTGCTCCTTCCGTTTGCGCACCCTTGCTGAAACTCTCGAAATCAGGTATATTCCAAGAATGCAATAGGATTATAGAATAGAGTATCCAATATGTCAAGTCAACACTTGGAAAATTTAGCAAAAGCACCTCCGCGTTCCGCAGACCGATTTCTCGTGCTGCTCAAGACCCAGGGTCCACAGACCAGCGCGCAATTGGGGGCCGCATTCCGCATCACGGATGAGGCTGCGCGCCAGCAGCTCGTCAAACTCGCCGCCGAAGGCTTTGTGGAAGGCATTGCGGAGGCAAACGGAGTGGGGCGTCCCATGCAGGTGTGGCATCTCACCCAGGCGGGCAACACGCGTTTCCCCGACGCGCACGCCGAGCTTACCGTACAGCTTCTCCGCACCGTCCGCACGGAACTTGGAGAGGACGCACTCGAACGGCTGATTTTGGCGCGGGAACAGGAGACTCGAGCCAACTACGCCATGGAGATGACGGATGCGACGGATTTGCGGGAGAAAGTGGCACGCTTAGCTGCCATCCGCACACGGGAAGGATATATGGCGGATTGGAGCGAGGAAGAGGAGGGTTATCTTCTCGTGGAAAACCATTGTCCCATCTGTGCCGCCGCTTCGTTCTGTCAGGGCTTTTGCCGGGCGGAACTGGCGGTGTTCCAGGAAGTGCTGGGAGCCGAAATTCAGGTTACGCGCGTGGAACACATTCCTGCCGGTGCACGACGTTGCGCCTACCGCATTACGCTCCCCGCTTCGGAGGCAGCCGAGGCGGGGAGTTCATAGCGCGGGCTCCTACTAATTGGCCCCCGTCAGGATGCAGATAGCCCAATGGGACATGAAGTGGTTCCTTCGATTGGCGGCGCGCACCCGTTCGGCGTCTTCATTGGAGATAACAATGTCATCTCGACCTGGCTCCGGCGCGGAAAGCGCCTTGACCACAAGCGGATGCTTGCCCGCACGCGACGCGGTCTCTATGGACGAATCATAGTCGGCCATGCCGTGATCCTGCAAATAATCGATGTCGGGAATATGCTTTGGGTCCGGATAGACAATATGCCCATCCTCGTCCAGAACGCGAGGTCCCATCGCACGCTGAATGCGAAGATCCCGTGCATCCACGACAAGCCCGGTGAAGCTCTCCACCTCTATCGAGTTCCCCGCATCTCCTGGGAGCGACGCCAGGGCTTCCTGGTGCGTCGGCGCTTCGAGCACGCCCATCTTCTGCACGAGCGCGGCGATAAATGTCCAGGTCGCCCCGTCCCTCGGTCGGAGGTTTTCCCCGCTGGAAACCCAGCCCTGATCGATGGCTGCCGCCACATAGGGCCGGCCCCACGAAGCGATCGACACGCTATCGGACGGAAAGTGGATCTCGGTGTTCTGCAAGTCAGCGAGACGCTCCGCAGGCGCCACGAGTTTGACCAGCGCGGCCAGCGCCCGTAAGCGGGTGACCGGAGAGTTGGGCTGCATCAGGGTCACCGCATTCACCGCGTTCGAACCCAGCAGCTTGGCGAGATGGCCCACCAATCCGCCAAGTTCCGATTCACTCACCGGCCCATTTGGGCGGGCTCTTGTCGGAACGATTCCAGCAGCCCGAAGTGGCGTGAGAACATCGTCTGGAACCACTGGAGCCGCACGTTGCAAGGAAAGAACGCTCTGCGCCGAGGAAGAGGAAGCGAGCGCGGGAGAGGCAAAGACGTCCGCGGGCGCGCCGATCAAACTCAGGTCGCGCCCTGTAAGTCGGCGATGAAATTGTCGCGTCAGTTTGTGTATGATGCCAAGTAGGTCGCGCCGTTCGCCGGACACGTTTATTGCCGCCCCCGGAACCGGGGAGCCCTCCTTAAAGTCGAGCAGCCGGGCATTGATCGTCATCTGCCCATCCCGTTCCATATAACTGCCGATGAGCAGGCGGTCCGCGCCTAAAGCGCCACCGAGTTTACGGACCTCTTCCGCGCTTAACGGCGGCGATTTCGACAGCCCCTGATCCTCCATTGCGCGGAGGACCTCGGTTGCTTCATAGGTCTGCAAAAGATCGGATTGCCCGAGATCGGTCATGACAGTCTCGGTAAGAAAGCGCCCGAGTTCTTTGTCCTCACCGGTAAACGCGAGGGCCGCAATCCGCATCCGGACAGGAGCGGCTTTCTCTTCCGCCTGGGCTGGTACGGTATCGGCGCGCACAAGACCATGAGCAAAAAACAAAAATAGGGAGGGGAGGATCCAATTAAGGCGACGCATGGCAAACACTCCTTTCGGATAGAAAAACAAGCGGCCGAAGAACAATCTTTTCAGGCAACGTGCTCCGTCGAAGAATGTGACATAGGATTTCTTCAAAGCGCGGGTCCCCTTCTCACGGCGCCGTAAGCCATGCGCAAGTCAGTATGGGAGAAAGCTGGAGAACCCCGCATTAATGTCGGGCAGGAATCCTGAAAAAAAGAGAGTCGTGCCCGTAAATGTGGTGACGCATTACGGACGCAGCATTCCGGCTGCCGCCTTGCGCAGGGGCGTGCGCAGCGTACAGACAGGGAAGAAGGAAGCAATTGACAGCATGTCGATGAAATGCTATAGTAAAGTCACTAGCAGCAAACCAACGGACATCTGTCGTGCATTGCCCGGCCGTCTGGAGAGTTCCTTACCGGTGAGAGCAACGCTTTTCCAATGATAAAGACGTGATCAATTCCCGCTATTTGCGGCGAGCACTCTGGCTTTTCCGCATCTGTTTCGTTTTCTCCTTCCACGATTTTTCTGCGGCGCAGAGTCCCTGGAGCCGCCCGCAGGCATGTCTGTACGTTACTCAAGATTCCACGGGCCTGGTCCCTGGCGCCCGTCTGGCGAAATACGAACCTCCCGCAGGTTGTTACCTTGGCGCGTTCATCGATTTTGATGGTTCGCTCCATGAGGGTTACCGGGACGTGAATGGATCCGTGCATCACGAACCGGAGCCATTCGAGGCAATTGTCGGCAAACCGCACGCCATGTATTTCTTTTATTTAGGCTATGGCCGCCCGCTGCCCATGGACTGGGTGGGACGCCTCGCCGCTGCAGGGAAGTTTGTTCATATCGCTCTGGAACCGAATGGGGGTCTCTCAAAGGTCCACGACGACGCCTATCTCCATGAGTTGGCGGATGATATGGCGCTGACCAGAGCAAAGATTTTCCTCCGCTTCGCTTCGGAGATGAATGGCGACTGGACGAACTACCATAAGGATCCCAAAGAGTATCGGCGGAAGTTTCGCCTTGTATATCGCGTCATGCATCAGAGAGCGCCGAATGTGGCGCTGGTCTGGTGTCCTTATACCTCCCCTCGGCGCAACATGGAAGCGTACTATCCCGGTGACGACGCGACCGATTGGGTCGGTGTGAATATGTACAGTGTCACCTATCACAACAATAAGCTCACGATGCCTGCGGAACAAGAGCACCCCTGCGACCTACTTGGCCCCATCTATGCCCGATACTCCCGCAGCAAACCTTTCATGATCTGCGAGTTCGCCGCCACGCATTACGCCGCCTGCGAGCATCGAGAACGCATCGAGTTCGCCGAACGAAAAATTGCCGCGCTCTATACCGCGCTGCCGCGCCTGTTCCCACGCGTAAAATGTATCAACTATTTCGACAGCAACAACATCAAATTCGTCTCGACGCACGGGTATAACGATTACAGCGTCACGGATCATCCTGTGATAAAAGCGGCATACGAGACGGTCATTCGCTCGCCCTATTTCTTAAGCGCGCCGTTTGAGCCGGGTGCATCGCCTATCCGTTTGCCCATTCCCTCACGGATACTGAGCGACCAGCTACTGCACGGCAATGTGACGCTTTCCGGCTGGGCCTCGAATGGACCCGATGCCTGCACGCTTGTCTACAAGGTGGATGGCAGGCTGATATATAAAACGTCGCGGCCGACGCTCTGGGATGTTCCCTGGAATGCGGGAAGCGTCCCGGCCGGCCGACACACTCTTTCTCTGGAAATACGCAATCAATATGATCGAACCGTTGCCAGACAGTCCCTCCGCATCCGAACCCAGCCTTAATCTTCCTAGCCGTAACCTTCCGTTTGGCTTGCGCGACGTGCTCATCATTCTCGCGCTTGTGGTCGTTGGCTTCTCCGTCCGATGGAACGCTACGCACGGCGACCTCTGGCTCGATGAGGCCGACTACAGTTTCGCGGCCGTACGCGGCTTCCAGGCAAACCGCTGGGACCGCTCCGAAGACCCCAGCCAGCCGGACAAGATGTTTCGCTATCGTCACTACCATCCTCCGCTTATCGCCCACGTCATCGGTTTAGCCATCCATCGCGATCCCGAGGATCGAACGATCCGCTTGCCTTCGGTCCTGTTTGGGACGCTTACAGTGGTCCTGATCTACCTCAATGGTATTATGCTGTTCCGTTCCCGGTTACTGGCGGCGCTTGCAGCCGGGA
>JBBRKX010000287.1:0-6538 GCA_038231675.1 Chthonomonadales bacterium
CCAAACTACGCTGATGCAGGCGAAGGAATCGCCATGAACACGCAAAGCATCCTGACATCGAAGCGTGATGGTCAGGCGCTCTCCAAGGAAGAGATTCGGTACTGGATCGCCGGCGTAACGCAGCGATCTATTCCTGATTATCAGACCGCAGCCTGGCTCATGGCGGTTACCCTGCGGGGAATGTCTCCCGCCGAGATGCTGGACCTAACGCTTGCGATGCGTGATTCTGGGGAACGCCTGGATTTATCGCATCTGTCGGGCGGCATTTCCCTGGATAAGCACAGTACCGGTGGGGTGGGAGATAAGACGACGCTCGTGGTTGTGCCGATGCTCGCCTCACTGGGCGTTTCCGTGCTTAAGATGAGCGGAAGAGGCCTGGGATATTCCGGCGGAACCGTGGATAAACTCGAGGCGATTCCCGGTTTTCGGACCGACCTCGCCCCTCAAGAAGCGATCGCGCAGGTGGAAAAGATCGGCGCGGCGCTTATCTCCCAAACGGCCCGCCTTGCGCCTGCGGATGGGATCCTGTATGCGTTGCGGGATGTGACGGCGACGGTAGAAAGCATCCCTCTTATCGCCAGCAGCATCATGTGCAAAAAGCTAGCCGCGGGGGCAAGTCGCATTGTTCTCGATGTCAAAGTGGGCAGGGGCGCTTTTATGAAGACGCTGGACGAGGGGAGACGACTCGCTAATGCGTTAGTTGCGATCGGCTCCAGCGCGGGCGTGCCTACAAGCGCTCTGTTGACCAGCATGGACGAGCCATTAGGGTTTGCCGTCGGAAATGCGCTGGAGGTTAGCGAGGCGATCGAGGTACTTCAAAACCGCGCCGACATCGACACTCGTTTTCGCAACTTGTGCGTGGACCTGGTCGCTCATTCCCTTCTTGTCACCGGCAAGGCGACAGATACCCAGGAAGGTCGCGTCAAGGCGGAGAATAGCCTTGTCTCGGGTTCCGCGGCTCGGAAGTTCGAAGAGATTGTGCGGGCGCAAGGCGGCCCCGGGAGCCTTAGGGCGACGGAGGAATCCCTTCCCATGGCCGCTGCGATCGACGAAGTTCGTGCGACGACGTCCGGAACGGTTACAGGGATAGACGCGGAAGCGATCGGCCGGCTCGCCGTGGCAATGGGGGCAGGCAGAATAAGCAAATCCGATACGATCGATCCCTCCGTGGGCATTCTGTTGAAGGCGAAAACGGCTTCCGTGATTCGGCGGGGAGATTCTCTTGCCAGCCTCCATTCGCGCGTATCCGACGCTTCGCGGCGGACCGAATATGCGGATGCTTTGCGCCAGGCGTACCGCATCGAAGTAGTTTCCACGCTTCCGAAGAGGCTTCCCTCCCTGATCCTCGAATCCGTGGGATAGTCCTGTTCGGTGTGGCAAGCCGACCGTCCATCATGTTGCGTAATGCCCCCACATCGGCTATAATAGGCCCGGGCAAACGGGTGCAACCCTGTTTGCCTTTTTCCGTTTGGCGGATCTTGACGCGATCAACGTTCGACAGCGCCAGTCTGAAACGTGGGAGGGGTTGAAACCATGCCGCAATATCAACAGCAGAAAAAGGGGCAAGCCCGCATTCGCGTCCTTTCCAAAGATGCCACGCGTGCCTATATGCTTATGATGCGGCATTCGGGCGGCAAGCTGCAGGTGTTGCCAAACGACGTGTACGTTTTGGAAGCGAGGCTCCTGCCGATCCTCACGGAAAATCAAATCGAATTCGAAGTGATGGAACAGAAGTAGCTACCGGATTGAGACAGACCGAAGCGAGATAGAAGGATGAGCGGAATGACCAAGTTTATTTTTGTCACCGGCGGCGTTGTCAGCAGCATCGGCAAAGGCATAACGACGGCCAGCCTGGGAAGATTGCTGCGCAACCGGGGCTTTCAGGTCACCGTCCAGAAGCTGGATCCTTACATCAATGTGGACGCCGGCACGATGAACCCGTATCAGCACGGCGAGGTATTCGTGACCGATGACGGCGCGGAAACGGACCTCGACCTCGGCCATTACGAGCGTTTCATCGATGTTTCGTTGTCCCGGCTTTCCAGCGTCACCACGGGATCGGTATACCGGTCCGTGATCGAAAAAGAGCGTCGCGGCGACTATCTTGGCGGCACGGTGCAGATGATCCCGCATGTGACGAACGAGATCAAGGACCGCATTAAAGCGGCGACGAAAGGGATCGACGGCGCACCGGACGCCGACGTATTGATCGCGGAAGTCGGGGGCACCGTAGGCGACATCGAAGGTCTCCCGTTCCTGGAGGCGATCCGGCAATTTCGCAAAGACGTCGGTCACGAGAATGTCATGTATATTCATGTGACGTTGATTCCCTCCGTGGGGCCGTGGGGAGAAGTAAAGACCAAGCCGACCCAACATAGCGTGATCAAACTGCGCGAGATTGGAATTCAACCGGACGTGCTGATATGCCGCACACGTCAGCCCATCTCAACGGAGATGCGGAACAAAATTTCCCTTTTCTGTGACGTGGAGCCGGAAGCAGTGGTCGAGGCGCAGGACGTAGACACGATCTATGAAGTGCCGTTGAAGTTCGAAGAGGCAGGGTTGGCGGATCTCGTCGTCAATCGACTTAAATTGCCGAAAACCGACGCGGACCTGACTGAATGGCGGGAGATCGTCGAGCGTATCAAACGACCTCATCATCTGGTCGATGTCGCGGTGGTAGGCAAATATATCGACAATGGCGATGCCTACATCTCCATTGGGGACGCGCTCAAGCATGGCGGAATCGCGAATGACGCACGCGTCAACCTGCATTGGATCGACAGTGAAGACCTGGAACAGGACAGTCCTGAAAATCTCTTGAAAGATATGGATGCAATTCTGGTCGCACCCGGATTCGGCGGACGTGGGGTCGAAGGTAAGATCACTGCGGCGAACTATGCGCGCAACAAAGATATCCCCTTTCTCGGGGTCTGTTACGGAATGCAGATGGCGGTGATCGAGTTTGCCCGGCACGTGGCCGGTCTGGATAAGGCGCATACCGAAGAGGTAGATCCGGAAACGCCCCATCCGCTCATCCATATCATCCCGGATCAGAAGGGCATTGTGGACAAGGGAGCCACAATGCGGCTGGGCGAGTATAAGTGCCAGCTTGTTGCCGGCACGCTTGCGGAAAAGCTGTACGGAGACTCCTTTGTTTACGAGCGCCACCGGCATCGCTTCGAACTGAACAACGATTATCGGGAACAACTTTCCAAACTTGGGCTCATCTGCTCCGGGCTGTCGCCGGATTATAGACTGGTCGAGATCATCGAAGTCCCTTCGCATCCCTATTTTATCGCCACACAATTTCATCCGGAGTTCAAGTCGCGTCCAAACCGGGCGCACCCACTCTTCAGCGGTCTGATCGCCGCCGCGATCCAACGCCACCAGCGACCATTCATTCCGGAAGCCGGTGATGAGGCGGTTTCAGGTGGAAACGATTCCCCGGTGTCGGCATCCGATGCGACGGCCAAGCGCGAAGCGAAGGCCAGGTCCGCAGCGCGCAGTAACGGGCGTGGAGAACTCAATACCGAAGAGATCGAGACCATCGAATTTTAGTGTGCGCCGATGCATCTACTCAAGCGCAGTCGTGCTTGAGCGGGCGACAATTTACCGGTGGCCGATCAGGAAGTCAATCGTGGCAACGAAGAACGAATCCCGTAATCTTGGGCAGAATGCCACCCGGCAGCAGTTTCGCAGACGAAGTTTCGCCTTCTATTGCGTGCTTTATATCTGTCTGGGGACGGCTTCCATGACGGCTGGCCTCGGGGTAGGAATCTGGACGGGCGTGTTTGGGAAGCGGGCTTATCTTCCGGAGGCGCATGGATTGCAGATCGTTTGCGTAATTCTGATCCTATTCGGGATCATTCGCATCGTGAACGCCATTTTTCAATTACGTCGCGTAAGCAGACGAACCACTCGAAAGTAGGGCGTAACCCAGCCGATTGGTGCTTACCGACCGCTTACGGGCGGAATATAGCGGCGGCGATGCCCGCACGCATGGGGATAATAGTGGCCGTGAATGCAGGATGCGCCGCAAGTCTGCGGTTAAATTCACGAATGGCGATGATTCGGGGATCGTCCGCGTTCGATTCGAGCAGTCCCTGACCATTCCAGCTTCCGGACTGCAGCACATTGTCCGCTAAAAGCAGCCCCCCCGGCCTTAAGACACGCACCGACCAGTCCAGGAACTCCGGGTAACGCGCCTTGTCCGCATCCAGGAAAACGACATCGAACGGTCGTTGGCGCTCCCTTACTTCTTGTTCCAGAGACTCCAGCATATCGCCTGCCGCGCCGACGCGCACATCGACTTTACCGCCCGCCGCCGTCTTTGAAAGCTGCTTTCGGGCGAACTCGGCATATTCCGGGTTTAGTTCGATCGAGACCACCTGACCGTCTTCCGGGAGTGCGCGTGCGAACCACAGGGCGCTATGACCGGCGAGCGTTCCGAACTCCAATACGCGTCGCGCTCCGACGGCTTTGCAGAGGACCTGGAAAAGCTTCCCTACATCTGCGGATATCTCCCAGTTTGCAGGCATTCCGAAAGCGATTGACGCAAGGGAAAGCGCCTGCATTTCGGTATCCAGAGGGGCGAACAATTCCGCAGCATATTCCGTGAGCTGCGCTGAGACCAGGGTACTCGTCATCGTATTCGTTCCTTCATAACATCCTTAAGCGGGTTTACGTATTGCTGGGAATCCAGACAAAAGGGTTTTCATGCCGTTGGCGACCAGGCCGCCATCCGAGCCCACGGCGAGGAACGTGTAACCGTCCTCGATTGCAGGTGATATCATATCGACACTTCCCAGGAGCGTTCCGGCCGCTTTTCCCCTGCCTTTCGCCGCCGCGATCACCCTTTGGATCGTTGCTCGAAACTTCGGATGACCGTATTGCTGCGGGATGCCAAGGTTCACGCTTAGATCCAGCGGTCCAACAAAGAGAACGTCGATCCCGTCGATGGCAGCGATTTTTTCAGCATTCTCGACGGCAGTTTCGGTTTCGATCTGAACTATCGTAAGCAGGCTTGCGTTCGCCTCGGGGAAATACGTATCGAAAGCCGTCCCATATCCGCATGCACGGGTAAACCGGGCCGCGCCCCGCGTTCCAAGCGGCGGATAGCGCATCGCATCCACCACCTTACGGGCCTCTTCCTCTGTACTGACATA
Organism: Chthonomonadales bacterium; assembly: GCA_038231675.1. Taxonomy (GTDB): domain Bacteria; phylum Armatimonadota; class Chthonomonadetes; order Chthonomonadales; family Chthonomonadaceae; genus JBBRKX01. Next base: position 5,169 of record JBBRKX010000287.1, read on the forward strand.
GGGAACCATAATGCCTCCTGGACCCAGGTCCAGGGCGAGTTTGAGGCGGGCCGGGTCATTCCAGGTGACCCGTACGATGGGCATCGCGCTTGTGGATGCGATCGCCTGTAATTGATGCAGAAGCGTTTCTTCGTCTCCCGCGCCATGTTCGCGATCTATCAGCAGCCAGTCGAAACCGGCTTGTCCCGCGATCTCCGCAGTGATGCTGCTGGCCAGATTCAGCCATGTCCCCGCCAATATCTCGCCGTTCAATGCCCTTTGCCGCAGTGTCATCGTGTGTCCTCTTGCCGTGTTCTCAACGCTACCAGTCTTCACGGAAACGTTCCTCTGTCCAGGGATCGCCATGCATATGGTAACCGCCACGTTCCCAAAAGCCCGCCCGGTCCTTTTCGACCAGATCGATGCCGCGCACCCATTTTGCGCTCTTCCATGCATACAGGCGAGGAATAATGAGGCGCAAAGGCCCTCCATGTTCCGTGTCGATCGGCACGCCATCGTGGTGATCCGCGAAAAGGCAATCTTCCTGCAGGAACTCTTCCAGGGGAAGGTTGGTGGACCAGCCGCGATCGTATCCGTACACGACGACAAAGTGTGCGTCGGGTTGGATGCTTGCAAGTTTCAGAACATCCTTTGTCGCGACTCCCTCCCAGGTATTCCCGAGGCGTGACCAGCGCGTCACACAATGCATATCCGCGAAAACGCGTGTTCGGGGAAGTTTGCGGAATGCTTCCCAATTCCATTCGACAGGCGATTCCACCCGTCCGTTGATTGTGAAACGCCAATCGGCCAGGTTAAATTGCGGGGGGCCGCTGGCGTCCAGCACCGGCCATTTGCGTGTCCGGGCCTGTCGCGGCGGGATGCGGTTTTCACGCCTTGTGTCCGGGCTGATGACGCTACCTGCTTCCACGTCATCCGGAGAAGGGGGCGTCTCCGATTGCAGTTTGGGATCCTGGCTAAAGCCGAGCATTAAGGCTCTCCTCCTGACAAAATGAAGCGTCGTTTTCACAGGGTACGCCAGCATCGCGAATGAAATTCCCCGCGTGGTTGCGCCGTCCCGCAGATTGTGCTACCATTTCGATTGGTGTCCTTCGTCAAGCGCCATTCGACTCGATTGGGCTGGGAGCAATGAGGTTATGAATTCCCGATGATTCGAAAAGCAGTCGTGCTCTCCATTTTGTTGTTGGCCATGGTGTCGAAGCCCTATGGGAAAGCGGGGGCCGAGGAGGTGGTAGTTTCCGCGGCTTCCTCGCTAACGGATGCGTTCCGCGAAATCGGAATCGCATTTGAACGGGCAAACAAAGGAGTCACCCTCCGGTTCAATTTCGGGGCCTCGGGCGCTCTCCAGCGACAGATCGAGCAGGGCGCTCCCG
>JBBRKX010000288.1:0-6537 GCA_038231675.1 Chthonomonadales bacterium
CAAGATGAGTCAATGATACCAGTTCCCGGTGCATATTGCAACATTAACTTATGAACGCTCTACTAGACAGGTTTGCGGGCTCGCCGCGCTCGGCCGCAGATAGTCTTTTGTTCAGAGTTGTCTCGCCTAAACGCAAAACACCGACGACCCTAACCGGCGTGAATGACCGGATAGGGCCGTCGGTATATGGCTTGATCGCCGGCTTGATTGCTCCTTTGCCGCCTAGTTCGGGATGGGGTTCGGCTGGCCTGGCGGCGGCCACGGCGACGCGGGCAGCGTGGTCTTCTTCCGGCCGAAGACTACGAGCTTTACGTGACTGTCGAAATAGACCGCGTTGTAGCCCTTCGAATGGTTAACGTTAGAGTTCGGCGGGGTGTAATCTGGGCCGTCCCATCCGAACGTACCGCGCTCTGTGAAGAGCATTCTGTCAGATACGCGGTCCACTTTCTCACTCGGCGGCGAGTCCTGGAGATTCGGTCCAAGGCATGGGAACGGACCGGGATATCCAGCGGAGCTTCCCGGGCACCACACATTGTAGACCCAGTTTGGGAACCACTGATAAGACTGAAGGCCCTTGCTTATGTTGCTCGGGTTGGCGCTGCGGAATTTGTCGGACGGACAGTACCAGATCTGCTTGTTCTTGGTGTATGGGAATATCTGGACGGACATCAGCGTGCGGTAGAACTCGCCGCCGTATCCGCAGCCGTAGTATGGCAGCCCGCCGTCGTTAGGGACAAACCCTTTCCACGCTCCAGGGCCGTTTCCATTGCCGTCTGTCCAGCAGTCGTTCCATCCCAGTGAGCCTACAACATCCAGGTTCACTTCCCAGTTGCGCGGGCCGTTATACGTGCCCATGGGGAACTCTTCATCGTAGTCTTGTGCATACATCCGCACACCGAGGCCGATCTGCTTCATGTTTGACAGGCAGGAAGACAGGCGCGCAGATTCGCGAGCCTGTGCAAAAACAGGGAACAGGATTGCTGCGAGGATAGCGATTATCGCTATCACCACGAGAAGCTCGATCAGCGTGAAGGCTCTTTGCTTCATTGCATAACTCCTTTAAATGATGTCATACGTCGACTGAGATGGACGACAATGCTGGTGCGCGACGTGAGTAGTCCCGCCCCTACTTTGGGGCCCCAGGCGGACCTAAATAACCTGCGCCTGGTCCGCTCGGAGCCGCCCCTCTGATGTTGCCTGCACCGGTGGGATTGGCGCTCCCCATCCGCTTCTGCATCTCCGCAGCGGCATCCGCGGGCATGCCTGGCGGCTTATCCCCGGCTGTCCCGGCTGCTGGGCCGCCGCCAAGTTTTGTCCAGGCAAACGCGGCGATGGCGACGACTACGATGATCGCGACTACTGCGACGGCTGGTGAAACCTTTTCCTTCAATTCAACCTCCTTTCCTGTGGACATGGACGACTGCCACATATTCAAACGACAGATATTCAAACGACAGATATTCAAACGACAGATATATATACGACAGATTGCCGAATGCTAAACAGGGATCGCGGAATGTATTCGGACCCCTGCCGGTACCCGAATCTCCTGGCGGTGCGATCCGCGTGGCAGGAGCGGAACAGGAATAATGTATGTCGGAGCGTTCTCCATATATCGGCCGCCTTCGCCCGCCGCCATCTCTATGGCGAGCCGTGCCGCAAGCTCTCCCGCATATCTGAAATCCGGGTTACTGGTAGGAAATGCAGGGCGGTATGACCGGCCAATGGAACGATTGTCAAATCCTGCGACCAGTAGATCGCGCGGTACATCTATGCCAAGATCGTGAGCTGCACACACAGCCTGCAAAGCCATATGATCCTCAATCGCAATCACTGCTGTCGACCGGCCCGGTCGTTGTTTCCATCGCTGGAGAGCGATGCGAATCTGTGCAACGTCAGCATCCTGCATTGGTTGGATTTGAGTCTGAATGTTCCACACATCCTGTTCAGCTATTGTCGCTCCTGCCGCAGACATGGCAGCGTGATAACCTCGAACGCGCTCCCTGACCGCATAGTGAATCCAGCAGTCCGGCGCGGAGTAGTTGTCCATGATAGCAATAGAGCGGTGTCCCAGTTGAAGCAGGTGCTCCGTCATCATGTAACCGAGAGTGTAGTTATCAAACACAACCCGTGTCCTACACTGTTCAGGGAGGGCGTTGCCAATGAGCACGATCGGCATGTTCCTGAACTCCGATCTGAGGTAGTCCTGGTTGAGCTGCTTTGCTGTCCGCGTTACAGGATAGAGCGCTATCGCACGGCAGCCCGCTTGAATTAATCGCTCTACCTGCCATCGTTCGGACTCATATTCAAAGTTTGAATTCGCGACGAGCACATGTAGATTGCTGCGCTGGGCAATCTTCTCCACGCCGCTATATACGTCGATTATCAGCTCGGAATCAGACGAGGGTCCGACCAGGCCGATAAGATTGCCATCGCTTCGCGAGGACTGTGTCTGTATCTCTATCTGTATCCATGTCTCGGAAACAAAGCACCCATCTCCATGCTTTCTGACGATCGCCCCGCTCTGCTCGAGATTTGCCAGCGCATGAGTAATAGAACTGTTCGAACAGTTGTACATCTCAGCGAACTCGCGTACGGATGGCAGGCGTCCCCCAGAGGATATTCGATTATTCGAAATGAATTCGGCCAGAATCCGGTCCACAATCTGCCGAGGAATTCCACGCCGCATACTGTTGAGATATCCCATGAGAGTTCTGAAGACGCTAAGTGTTCGAACACTGGCATTATAACAAAAACTGTGAAGATGTCAAGTTATTTTTTTCGTGTGTAACTGCTCAGGGAAAATGTCCGGGTTAATAGTTTTTGTTGTTTAGCGCCACTATTGAAATTAGAGCAGTCGCCAATGGCGGATCTTATTCAACAACACGCTCCAGCACACGACAACAAGGGTTCGGGCTGTGTGCTCGAACCCTTGAATTGCCGTTGGAAGCCGACGAGCGGATTCGAACCGCTGACCTGCTCATTACGAGTGAGCTATTCAATTTCGTGCTCATTCACGCTCAAAACTGCCGCTTTTCGATCTCCTTTTTTCGCGAATGAGATGCTCAGTTCTGCACGCTCGCGGAACTGGGTCCAACATGGACCGGTCAGGGAAGGCGCTCAGGACACCTTCTTAGGCCGGCCGCCGCCTCTCGAACCTCCCCGTTTCTCGGGGGTCCATCCCTCAGCATCAGACCTTCGAATCCCCACGTGACCGAGCATGGCGACGTGCGGCAACCTTCCTGCCGCAATTGCGCGGTAGACGGTCGCCTTGTTGCATCCCTTTAGCTTCGCCACGTCGGACGGTGTGATGAACTCGCTTTCGGTGTCCATGTCGCCATTATAGCACCCCTCGAAAAACAATGCAACTATTTTCTCGAAGGATATTGCATAACCATTGCGACAGTGGTATAATAGGTTTAGTAGTACAAACGAAGTTGCCCGGCAGGTGCTCGAAACACCTGCCGGGCGTGTCCCCCGCAAAGAGGACAGCTTCATTCTACCCCCGCAAAGGAGACTGCATTGAAACCGATTATCACCTCAGACGGATTCTTCGCTTACCGCACCCGCTGCATGGAGTACGAGCAGGCCGAATCCTTCGCGCTCTGCCTCAAGGCCAACCGCTCACGCTTTACCTCCATCGGCGTTGAACTCTCCCCCAGGGCCAAAGGACAGCGCGCCTGGTTCGTGACCTTCCAGCCGGTGAACCCCGACAGAATGGCCGACATTGGCGACCGTGAGCAGGCCGCACGAATCCAGCGCGCGGACCGCGAGGGAGCCGACTACATCTTCGTAATCGACACCCACTCCCCGCGCCCGTTCTATCGCTGCTTCAATCCAAAGAGCGGCGAGACCTACGAACTCGATCACTCCACCTGCGACTGTCCCGATCACGTCTACCGGCTCAACAAGGTAAGCGGCTTCGGCATTCGATGTAAACACGCGGTTGAACTCCAGCGGCGCATCGACGCGAGCGAGATTCTTCCCCTTCGCGAAGTGCAGACGCCCCGCCTATACGCGGAGGTCCGATACTGCCCGGCAGACGCCGCCCGTATACCCGCTTCACGCTAATCACTTTGAGGCCGGGTCGCCACAATGCAAGCCCGGCCTCTTCACCTATGGGGGAACGTTAATGGCAACCAATAGCACACGAAAAGCGGACGCCGCTGAACCCGTCACAGATTCCACGTGCCGCGTCTACTTTCGCAGGATGTTCGGAGAGCAGGAGATCAAGGAGTGCCCGCAGGTTGAGGCAGTGGACGCGATTGAGCGGGCGTACCGGGTGTGCAGTGTAGAGAAGGCGATAAAGGCCCTCCGTGACGGACGCGGCGTACCCTGCGCCTTTGCCGTGTATTCGCACGTCAAGGCTGAGATCGAAAAACCCGCCATGCCGGTTCTGCGAATGCACGGGATGCGCCCTGACGAGGAGCGGGACGGCCTGACCTTCGGGACCGTTATCGCGCGCAACCTTGATGAGGCAATAACGGAGATAGCGGGCGCGTCTTCAGAATCCGATCCTGCGTATTGGGTATGTGGCCCTCGCGGACTAGCATCCCCAACCTACGAACTGCTGTCAGCCGGTGAACGGCACGAGATCGCAGGCGACTACCAGAAGGCGAAGGCGTACTACGACGCGGCCTGTCTCATGCTAGGGTGGGAACCCATGTACGAGATACCGGCGAATCCGTTCTATATGCCCGCGTGGTCTTCCGAGCACGAGGAGGACCGCAAACAATGAGCACAACACGACGACAACAAATCAAGGAGGTCCGCTGGATCGAACGCCGGATGCGCCAGGGCGACGAAGAAGGCTTTACGAACGCGCAGAGTATGCGCGAGCTCGGACGCCTGGAATTCCTGCGCACGTACGGCAAGCCGCTCGAGCGGCCCTTCTACCCCCCGCACATTGAACGCCTGCTGGACCTGGCGGACCGCGCAGAGACGCGCAAGAGCTACCGAAACGCGGCGAAGCTCATGGCGCGCTTCTACGATGCCCTCATCACCCACGGCGAAGCACTGCAGGCGAAGCAAGGCAAGGAGACGAACGAATCATGAGCGCGATATCGCCAACCACGCCACTGACGGAGCTTGCGGACCTCTACCGCGCTTATTTGCGTGACTCGACCGCCAAAACAACAAAAACTCGTAAGACATATGGGTATCAGGCCAGCAGTCTCAACCGCTTCCTCCAGGAGACGGCAGGGCCCGCCGTGGATTCCTCTGCCATTACCCACGCCTCTATCTTCGCCTACCGGAAGCATCTCGAGCAGTGCCAGTCCCGGCCTCGCACCGTTCGCGCTATGCTGCTCGGCGTCCGCTCCTTCTGCCGCTGGCTCGTCCTGATCGAAGTGCTGGCGGCCGATCCCTCCCTCGCTGTCCCGTTCCCCGTCCTGGACCTGGCTGTCCGGCGAGTCCCGAAGAAGGAGGAGGTTGACAAGCTACTGGCAGGCGCGGAGAAGCTCTTCCCGAAGCGGCGCTCCATCATGGCGCGGGCCATGTTTCACCTGCTCATCTACGCCGGCCTGCGCCGGACAGAGCTGCTCACGCTTCGCCCTGGGGATATAGACCACGGGGAAGGCTGTGTGAACGTGTGGGCTGGCAAGGGCGGCAAGGGGAGGCGCGTCTTCCTCCCGGCAAACGCCCTTGCGGTCCTCGCGGAGTGGGAAGCGGAGCGCGGCCAATGTCGGCATGACAGGTTGTTTGACTATGATGGCAATAGGTACATCGCGGCCACGGGCTGGCTAACGCTCCTGCGAGAGGTCCGATATCAGGGCGGCCTCCAGGATGCAACATGGCTCACGGCTCACTGCCTGCGGCACTACTTCGCCACCACGCTGATTCGCTGTGGCGTCGATATAGAGATCGTGCGGGCTCAGCTCGGGCACTCAGAGATCGCGACTACCGCCAGATACCTCCACAGCGATTCCGTGACGCTGCGCAACGCGGCACAGCTACTCGATCCGGCATCGATGGCAACCGGAGCGAAGCCGCCGGACCGAAGTATCGCGGCAGAGCTTCGCGCGGCTCACGTGGCAGCAGGCTTGAAGAGGCCGAACAGGACTACCACGGTATCGTCAAACTGGCTCGACTGAGTCAATGTCCAGCGGGAGATCCAAGCGGCCCCGGAATCACTCACGATTCCGGGGCCGCTTCATCGTTCCGCACATTCGAGGAGTATTGTCGCGAGCGGTGGGGATTCGAGAAGAGCCATTCTAATGAATTGATGAACGCCGCGCGGGTTTTGGATAACTTAAAAACTTCCGCCATGGCGGAAGTTCTCCCCACTTCTGAACGCCAAATCCGTCCACTCACGTCCCTTCCGCCAGAGGCGCAGCGCGAGGTTTGGGCCGGAGCCTATGGAGCGGGAGGCGGCGAAGGAGAGGCAGCGTACTCTAAACAATTTGCCGCATCTGGATTCCTTCTTCGATGTCGCTTCGTCCAAGTTGGACGAAGCGACAGACGGCGCTTCGGAAAAGTTTTCCGAAGCGAATCAAGAATCTGGCCGCGCTCTCGACAAGGTAGCACGCGCCGCATGAG
>JBBRKX010000289.1:0-6523 GCA_038231675.1 Chthonomonadales bacterium
AAGCGACCAGTCTTCAAGGAGTGCGCGTACATACATTCCGGTTCCACCACAAATGATGCATCGGATGCCCCGCACAGCTGCCTCACGGATCGTTTGCTCAGCATAATGCTTCCAATCAGAGACATTAAAATGTTCATCCGGATCCACGATATCCAGTAAATGAAACCGAGCGCCATGACGCTCTTCCGAAGTCGGCTTCGCAGTTCCAATGTCGAGAAAGCGGTAGACCTGCATCGAATCGGCATTAACAATCTCGGCATTCATGCGACCGGCAAGGCAAACCGCGATTGAAGTTTTGCCGACCGCCGTCGGGCCCACCAGCACAATCGGTGGGAGTTCCACTGGCCAATCTTCGTTTGCGCTCACAGACTATTTTCCGCGATAAAATACTGAACCAAGTTCCACTAAGCTGCCACAGTATAGCACACCGTCAGTTGATGCGCAAGTTCAAGAAGGCCAGATGAATCCATGGATTGGCCGCTTCATCCTTGTGTTTCACCGGTTTCCAGAAGACCGTCACGTACTCTATGCGTCCGTTCAGACATTTGACTGTCTGGAGCCATACCAAGAACCGTGTCAGCATATTGAAGTCCCGAACGTCCTACTATATCGACACTGCGTCCTGAGCGATCAATGGAAATGTTCAATTGCGATTTGCCTGGCAGAGAGCGCATAATAGAAGCGAGAGTTTCTGAAGTAACGCTTCGTCCATTGATGGATTTGATTGTGTCCCCGGCTTTCAGCCCCATCCGTTTGGCCGCTGAATTCGGCGCGACGGTCTGAATAACAGCCTCATGTCCACCGTCTGCTATGACTTTTCCATTTCTGTCGAGTTCCACACCGAGATATGCGTGTCCGGCTCTCTGCATCTCAATCCCAACAGACGCAAAGAGCGTATCCCACGCAAAGTCCTGCGTTCCGCGGACATACGCGGCATATTCGCCGCTCAAATCGGCTCCGCTAGCATGATTGATTGCGGCAAGCAACGCGGATTCCGGATAAGCCATCCCTTGATCTGCATATTTTGCCATGAGTTCGCGCATGGTATCGTCGAGTGAGACACGTCCCTCGGTAAGATCACGTATGCGTGTGTCGAAGTAAAATCCGACCAGACTGCCTTTGATATAGTAGTTGAGCCCCGCGAAACCCTCACTTTCTCCTTCCCACGCTTTCCGACTTGCTTCTTCCAGGTTCACGCGCGATCGCGCATGGGTTCTATCGAGTTCCGTGATGCGATTAGCCATATTCTTCAAAAACCAGACGCGGTTTCGAAGCCCAGACCGAAGTAATAATACTTCTGCATAATAATCCGTAACGCCCTCTGCCCACCAGAGGGATGCAGTGCGAACGGGCTGACCGTAATCGAATGGGCCAAGCCCGAGGGGACGCAGGCGCTTTACATTCCATGCATGAATAAATTCGTGAGCCGTTACTTCCATGAACTCGTCGCTGTCCGCGTTCAAGATGGGAGCATTGAGGTGTATGACGGTCGAATTGCGATGTTCGAGTCCACCCGGAAATCCGGCTCCTCCGCAGTGGTAGATAAAAACATAACGCTCAAAGGGCTTGCCCGGAAAGAGGCGGAATCCCGCATGCACGATCCGGCGAAGGGATGATTCGAGATGCTTTAAATCCGCCTTGTGATTTCCGACAAGCACACATTCAATTGGGACGCCATCCACGGTGAACTCGGCACTGTCAAACGTGCCGAGTTGAATAGGACAATCGATAAATGCATCATAGTCCGGAGCGAAAAATGCGCCTGACGATGACGTGCTAAGCGGGGACGCGACGCGCCATCGGGGCGGGGTGGAAACACTGCACTCGACAGGATGATCGGTTGATCCGACGACATACATAAATACCGATGCGCCATTGACATAGCCTTCGGCCTGGTTTTCGCGCAAAACGCTGCCAAAAAAACCAAGACCATCATCGTGCGTATGGACATAATAGGTCAACGAAAATTCTGGCAGTGGAGATTGGTCGTCGCCATCCCTCCGCGCAACCCTCCATATGTGTGTCTGCGGATGGCTTACGACAAGGTCGGTGGGTCCGTTCTGTACAAGCCGCACTTTCGAAACATCAGCTTCATAATGGAGGATCTGATAGTATCCTGGTGTCCATGCGGGAATTGCCAGGTCTATAACTGGACCGGCCGGCTTCGCCACCGTGATGGTTACTTCCATTATTTGCGCCACAACGTCTCGTATCGACAATTGATATCTAATAGCCCCCCTCACGCCTGTATGGGAGCCCTGCAAGGCAAGAGGCGCTTGCAATGCAAACAAGTTGAACAGGAGTATCAAGAGGATGTTCCGCCAGGCTCGGACGATACTCCAGCCGTGGAAATAGTGGTAGAGTTCCAAACCGAAAGGGTATAGGTATTTAATGTTCACCAAAGATTTCTTGAGGCCTTTCATAACCCGGTTTACGTTCTGGTAATGCTACCTGGAGACAATGCATTATGGAGGAAGGCGGATACACGGTCCTCATACGCCGCAGGCGCAACGTGAAAAGCTCCAACATGCGGAGCCAAAGGCACGATCCATCGCTCTTTGGGTTCGGCTGCGGCCTGCCACAGACGTTCGGATTGGCTTCGTGGACAAACCAGATCAAGGGCGTCCTGAATCACCATAAGCGGGCGAGGGCAGATTGCGGCCACTACCGCCTCGGGCGACACCGTTCGGATGTCAACGCCGTATTCACGATTACCCACTTGCCGACATGCGGCGGCGACACTAGGCGCAAAGGGCCCTACCATGTACTTCATGCGGTGACCGAGGACGGCTTCGAGCGACGCATACGCCGCTTCCGAGACCACCGCTCGGATGGTCTCGTTGCGTGCGGCGGCGCGGATAACGGCCGCTCCACCCATACTTTCTCCCAGAGCCGCAATCGGTAGATCACGCGTATCCTCGCGGCTGGCAAGTAATGCCACGGCGCCTAACACATCGTCCGTTTCGCGGTCACCCAGAGTACAGTGTTGGCCTTCGCTGGTTCCGCGTGCGCGAAAATCGAAAAGGAGCGTGGTAAAATGATGCCTGCGAAGCATCATGGCTTTGCCAAGCATGTTTAGACGTGTACTGGTGTGTCCATGGCAGAGGATGACCGCGCCAATGCTACGCATATTTCCGGGGGGCATGAGCCAGCCGGAAAGCATTACCCGATCATTATGAGCGGAAGGAAAGCGCACTTGCTCATACGTAGCGCCAAGGTCGGCAGGATTCCTGCGGGGTTGTTCGGGCCTCGCCCGAGTGCTATCCCAGGCGCAAAATTGGGCGATGATGTTTTTCATACAGGACATAATACGCAACGACCACACGCTTTGTATGAGCTGGAAACAATTTTTTCTAACTGAATTGATAAAGCATCGTTAAGTCGTAAGGGACTCTATTCCCCTTTGAAGGAGCCAATATGGCCGGTTTGATGAGTGGACGGAATGTGCTAATCACGGGTGCTCGGAACAGATGGAGCATTGCATGGCGCACCGCGTTATCGCTTCACCGGGAAGGCGCAAACCTCGTTTTTTCTGTTTTCGGAGAGCGTGAGGCAGGCGGTGTCACGAAGTTGCTGCGGGAAGCACAATTTGAAGCGCCCATTTTTCAGTGTGACGCAACCGATGATGCCCAGGTCGACCAACTTTTCGAACAAGTATCGGCAGCGTTCGATGGAAAGTTGCATGGCGTACTGCACTCGATCGCATTTTCCAACAAAGACGATCTCAGCGGTGAATATCTGTCCACCTCTAAGGCTGGCTTCAACCTGGCGCACGAATCGAGCGTGTATACCCTTGTCAGTCTAGCACGAGGGGCCAGAAAATTGATGGCGGCGGCCGGAGGAGGGGGGATTGTAACGCTGACCTACCTTGGCGCAGAGCGGGCCGTTCCTAACTATAACATCATGGGAGCCGCGAAAGCCTCTCTGGAAGCGAGTGTACGCTATCTTGCCGTCGATCTTGGCGCCGAAGCCATTCGAGTAAACGCGGTTTCCGCAGGCCCGATCAAGACACTCGCCGCTGGCGCAATCGCGGATTTCGACGTTATGCTTAAGCAGGTGGCGGAACGATCCCCGCTGAAGCGTGCGGTAGATGCCGATGAGGTGGGGGATGCTGTATTATTTTTGTTATGCCCATTGTCTCGGGGTATCACAGGAGAAGTATTGCATGTAGACGGCGGATATAACATCGTCGGAATGTAATGGGAATGTTATCGCAGAGGCGTAGTCTGTGCATGCGCCAACTGCTTGACCATAAGTAAGTATATTCAGAGGAGATCAGCAACAGATGACGCAGTCGCTTCCGTTTCCCCGCATCCTGCTTGGGCCCGGTCCCAGCAACGTTTCCGCACGGGTGCTCGAGGCCCTGGGGCGTGCTCCGATCGGATATCTGGATCCAGAACTTTTCGTGCTCCTAGAGGGGCTGCGCGCCGACCTTCGCCATGTGTTTGGAACGAAAAATGAATTTACTATTCCCCTAACAGGTACGGGAATGGCGGGAATGGAATGTTGTCTTACAAATCTCGTGGAATCCGACGATAACGTGGTCATTGGTGTGAACGGCTTCTTCGGAGGCAGGATGGTGGAGATCTGCCAGAGACTGGGGGCGAATGTCAGTGTCGTCCAGGGTGAATGGGGGAGAACCCTGGACCCCGGTCTCATTCTTGCCGCAGTACAAGCACTTCCTTCCGTGAAGCTGCTGGGATGCGTTCACGCCGAAACATCAACGGGGGTGCGGCAACCCCTGGAGCCGATCGCCAAAATTGCGCATGCACATGGAGCGCTCTTCCTGGCCGATACGGTAACGTCCCTGGGCGGTATTCCCGTAGAAGTAGATAAAGTGGGTATCGATGCCGCCTATTCCGCCACACAGAAGTGTATGGGGTCGCCGCCCGGATTGGCTCCAATAACGGTTTCCAACCGTGCCCTTGATGCCGCATTTTCACGGACGTCACCGGTCACAAACTGGTATTACGATTGGAAGCTGTTGCGCAGTTACTATGATGATCCACATGCCTACCATCACACTGTTCCCGTGAACAACCTTTATGCGCTACGAGAGGCGCTGTTGGAAATCGTTGAAGAGGGACTTGAAGCGAGATGGGAACGGCATCAGGTCGTGAGTGATCAGTTAATGGATGGGCTGAAGGAATTAGACATCACGCCGTTTGCCCAGGAAGGCCATCGTCTTCCTACACTGAACTCGGTAAATATTCCAGCGAAAGTTTCGGACGAAGTTGCGGTTCGCAAGCGTTTGTTGATAGAGTATGGCGTTGAGATCGGTGGCGGACTGGGCGCGCTGAAGGGGAAGGTCTGGCGTATTGGGACCATGGGCGAATCCGCTTCGAAGCGCAATGTTTCTTTGCTGATAGCGGCCTTAAAAGAGATATTATCCTGATGATGGACGGTTTGGAGTATCTTGCCGTGATGGTATGTCGCGCTGGTGTGCGAAGGGAGGGTTGATTCAAAACCATGCCATTGTTTCCCAAGCAAGAGATGGCCGATTCGGGATCCCATCAAGGACGAGTGAGATCGCCTCTGATGCGCGAGAAGGGGACCCGGAATCTGGTAGCCGGCTTTTGCGCGCTTTTAGCGATGTGGTATCTAGCGGGCAAGGTGAACGACTATTTCCTTTTACGTAGGCATTGGCCACTCCTATCTGCTGCCGATAATGGTCTCACAGTAGTCGGGACGCTTGATGCACGGGATGCATACGATCGAAACATGTTCCGTATCCTTCAAATCGAGGGTGAATCGCGCGTGGAGATTACTGATTTCGGTTGGCGATCTACCTTCAGGCGAGAAAACGGTCCGATGTTCACAGATAAGTCCGCCAATGCGATCCTTGCCGCCATCAGTGTCGACAGCGAGACAGGATACGCGATGCTTGAACCATTTCTCAAAGTAGGATTGGCACATTTTGGGGGCCCGCCCGCCCCCCCGGTCACGCAAGATATGGTCGTACATGTTTCGGAGATATACCGAAAGAGTCATCCTCGCGGTTCCTATACACTTGGAGGATTAATTAATGTATTATCGGCTCAAAGCTTAGCTTCACATTCATCTCAGCCAACTGAATCGTCTAGTGAAAGCGGTGGCGGAGGTCGAGAAGTGGAGAAGGGAACCTCCATTCCAGCCGACACCCTGATTCACGTCTGCCCCGTGATTGCTACGGGAGCACACTTTAGCAACAGTTCGTTGGAAGAAAGTCCAGCCAATGTCTTTACCGGGACCGCATATTCAGTGCACCTCAATTTCACTCCGGAAGGCCGCTCCCGTTTTTATCAGTGGTCGTATCATCATCAGAACGAAAGCGTAGTGTTTGTGCTCCGGCATCACGTTGTAACGGCTCCACGCATCCGACAGGTACTGGATGAAAATAACTGGGAAATATCTAACGTACCCGATAAAATCGAAGCCCAGGCACTGGTTACCTACCTCGATACGAAGGGGTCAAGTTCACGGTAAACTTGTGTGAGCCTTTTCCTCTTTTTGTGGTGGGGAATTTTTTTATTGGGTTTAATAC
>JBBRKX010000290.1:0-6520 GCA_038231675.1 Chthonomonadales bacterium
ACACTTTGCATCGCACGCTTTACGTCACCGCAGCTTGCAAACATTCCTCCGCTTTGAGTCTTATAAGCAGGAAAGCGGTTACGGAACGTCGAAAGGCCAATGGATTATACAACTATAGCGGACAATTTTGACACAAGAATATACACAACCTCAATATGAAGCCATTCACCTCGATGAAAGCGCCCTCTGCGTCGCGGCCGGAGCCGGAAGCGGAAAAACAGGAGTGCTCGTGGGTCGCTTTATTCGCATCGTAACGGAAAGCAAAGCGGGCAGACTTCCCGCCCACGAGTCCGCTTCAGTAGACAATATTCTGGTAATTACTTTTACGGAAAAAGCCACCAAGGAAATGAAGGCACGGATTGTTTCCGAACTCAATGCGCGGGGATTGGTGGAGGAACGACGTCAGGTCGAAACCGCCTATATTAGCACGATCCATGGCTTCTGTTCCCGACTGCTGCAAGAGAACCCTTTTGAAGCGGGCATCGACCCTCAATTCAGCGTTCTCACCGAACCCCAGGCCAGACGACTGCTGCGCCAGACTTTCGGAGAAGTCGTGGCCCAGGCCTACGAGATCGATCACCGCCCCATTACGGAGCTTTTCGCCGCCGGCCAGGGCGGCAATGCCTTCAATGCGCCCTCCGGCGATCCCATGGTCTTGCTTGCCGGATCTATTGAAGCAGTGCTGGGGAAGCTTCGAGGGGCGGGCAAGCGCCTGGAAGAGATCGATGCGCATCTGGAAGGAGGCCCGGCCGAAACCGCGCGGCTCTCCCTTCTGCCGGTGCATGCGATTCTGGAGCCCATTCAAAATGAAGTCCGGGCGTGCGCCCAGGCGATCACTCTCATCAGTGACAGCCTGTTGGGTGGGGCCAAAACAGCCTGGCAGCTTGTCGAGGAACACGTCCGCACGCTCACCGACCCGGACCGATCCGTGGAAGAACTGCTCGTTTCTCTGGATGTCATTCACAAATCCGTAGGAAAAGCGCGCCTCCGTCCCGGCGTATCGACATGGGAAAGCGAGATGTTTTCGCTCTTCAACCGGATTAAGATCTCTTGCGAGGAAGCGAAGCTGCTCTTTGGCGTCGTCGCGGGCCATGAAGCGGATGCCGCCGCCGCCAGCCATAAGCTCCTTCAGCTGGTCGCCGCTGTCTGGCGCGCCTATACGACCGCAAAGAGAATCCGGGGGAAGCTGGATACGGAGGATCTTCAGTCTGAAGGCGCTCGACTGCTGGAAACGGCGCCCCATGTTTGCGCCCGGTACCGCCGTCGGTTCCGCCATCTCATGGTCGATGAATTCCAGGATACCAACCCGCTCCAGATGCGCCTGGTCGAGCTTCTGCACTGCCAGGCAGGCGCGCATAAGAACGCTCTGTTCGTGGTGGGTGACGTGCAACAAAGCATCTACGGGTTCCGAAACGCGGATCCTCGGCTATTCCAAAACCTCGAGCGGCAATTCCGAGAACAGAACAAGGGCAGACACCTGTCTCTTTCCGTTAATTTCCGATCGCGGCCGGAGATACTTGCCGCCGTTTCTCATGTCTTTCGGCATATATGGAACGCGTCCGACACTCCCTATGTCCCACTCAGTTGCGGCCAGCCGTTTGATCGCAAGGCCGGCCCCTCGCTGGAAATACTCGCTTCACAGGATCTGATCCGGCGCGATTACATTCCCCTGGAAGCGGAAGCGCTGGCGGCACGCGTGCAGCAGATGGTCGAAGGGGAAGAGCTCACCATCACCAGCCAGTTCGATGCACGCAGGGGGCAGACGGTGCGGTATCGCGACATCGCCATCCTGATGCGCGGCCTCACCGATATCCAGAAATACGAAGAGGCGTTCACCAGACGAGGCGTGCCGTTCTATGTGGTGGGAGGCGGGCGCGGCTACTATGCCAGGCATGAGATTCGAGACCTGTTGAACGCGCTTACCGTTCTCGATTCGCCGCTCGACGATGTCGCGCTCGCCGCCACGCTCCGTTCTCCGCTTATAGGCATCGAATCGGATACTCTGTATCGCCTTTCACGACTTTCGATGGAATTAGCCGCGTCCTCGGACGGAGAGCGCCGGACTGCATCTCGGGCCGGCGATAATCCACTCTATCCCGCGCTCAAACCGTTGATCGCCAGTGGCCTCATAACTGCGGAAGAGTGCCGGAAGATCCAGCGTTTTCTCGATCTCATCGAAACGTTTCGGGGCCAGGAAGATCGCCTTCCCGTGGGGCATTTGCTGGAACGCCTTATCGCGTTCACTCAATATGACGCCCGCTTGCTCTGCCGGCCCGGAGGAAGGCGGCGGCTGGCGAATGTTCGGAAGCTGCTTCAGATGGCCAATGCGGAGCCGGTCACGGGCGTCCGGGATTTCATTCGACGGTTTCGGGAGTTAGAAAGACTTTCGGACCGGGAAGGGGATGCGCCAACCGAAGAGGAGGCGGCCGACGTCACCCGCTTTATGACGATCCATGGTGCAAAAGGGCTGGAGTATCCCGTCGTCATCCTCGCGGACATGTCCCGGTCCCTGACGTTCCCGGAGCGCGGACTTTTCGCCTGCGAGCCAGGCACGGTCTCTATCGGCGCAAAACTGCGCGGAGAACCAAACGTCGTCTATAAAGCGATCGACCTGCGCCGCCAGCAGGCGGATCGGGAAGAATCGAACCGCCTGCTGTATGTTGCGATGACCCGAGCCCGTGAACATCTTATCCTCTCCGGCAACATGGGCAGAAACCGCGGCCTGAACTGGGCAGACGATCTGTTTCGTCTGGTAGGCTTCCTGGACTGCCCAAACGATCCGGAAACCCGAACCTTGGTGGGTGGCATTGTCGCCCAGACCGCCTCTCTGGCGTATTATGCACATAGACAGCTGGAGGGCGCCAATATGCCCGGCTATAAAAGGACGCTTATACAAACCGACCGCATCGCGGAAGCCCTGCTGGCCGATGCCTCGCTGGAGGAACTATTGTAACCGAGTGCCATTGCAGAGCGTTGCACCGTCCATTTTGTACGACGTCTGTCACACATATTATTAGTAATCCCCTCCACCACCGGAATCCCCGCCGGAATCGCTCCCACCGGAGTCACTGCTGCCGAAATCCGATCCGCCTCCCGAGTCGGAGCTGCTGTAGTCCGCGCCACCCACCGAGGTATCTCCCGTATTTCCAACGTCGTTTCCAGAATTGTCCCCATAGTCCGCGCCCCCCACGTTTGCGCCGCTATCTGTTCCATTCGATCCGGACCACGCACCTCCGCCACTGTTATCGAACCAGCCGCCGTCCATAGAGGGGCCGCCCATGGAGGGGTCGCCCATCATCATGTCGTTGCCTGGATTTCCCATGGAATCCATGTAAATGGGGTAGGGGGCGATCACGGGCTGAGATAAAATCGATCCCAGCAAGTAGCCCTCCATCCATCCACCGTCGTAGCCTCCATAGCCCGCGTATCCGGGAGTATAATAGATGTTGGTCTGATTGTAATCGCGATAGGGATCGTATCCGCGAGACTGGAACCAGGGAACCCGGCCGGTTCCTTCGGAGACCAATCGGATCTCCGGGGTAGAACCGCGCTGAATGATCGCAACATCCTCCGCGCAGGCAAGCACCTTCCGGCGTCTGCCGTCCACTGCGATCGTCACGGGCGTCAGGTCGGTGATCCTTGCGGGACGAGAGCAAAAGAAGCAGGCAGCGCGCTCTTCCGGAGGAATATTATCCGCCCGAAGACCGCGATCGACCGGAGCACCCAGAGATTGTGGCATTCCTCCCACAGCCAGAGGGGTGGCTTTTGCATCGGTGCCATCCACGGCTACCGCAAAACCGGTGCCTCCCGTTGCGATATCGATGGCGCTCCTGCATTCCGCGGCCTTCTGCCCGGCCAGTTCCAGCAGCGCCTCCGCCCGCGCATAATCGCCGGGCGTACGGGCCGACATGGCAATTTCCCGGGCTTGCTCCAGATATGCGGCCGCTTCCTGGCGACTCTGACGCGCCGAGGTCGCCTGCGGAGAGGAGGGCAGCAGGTCCAAATAATTGTCGGCGTACGATATGCCCGCGACTACTTCGGAGCGCAGTCTGTCAAGCGGTTGCCGGGCCGCGTTCATCGCCCGAGTTTTTTTCGCTGCCTGACTGCCAAGGTATACTCCGCCGGCCCCCAGGATCCCTACGGGAAGCAGCCACCACAGGCCGGAGCCACCGTCCGGAGCCGCCGAAGGCATGGTGCTGCCATCGTCCGCTATATTGTCGTTTGCCGGCGTAAGAGGGGTATTCGCCGCCTCGCCCTGCTGGGCGCCCTCTGCGGCATCTATCGCCTGGACGGCGGCGGCGATGCCCTCGACCGGATGGTCATGAATTCTGGTCTTGTTGCGTGCCAGGATCAGCGTGATCTGCCTGGAAGAAAGCGCCGGCGTGGCGGCGGAAACCCCTTTGGACGTCGCAATGAGCAACATCCCGCGCCCAAGATTTAAATAATCGTGCAGCGCCTTAGTGTACGCGTCTCGCGTGCCATACTTCTTTCCGATCGGCGGCAGCAAGTTTACGACGGCAATTTTCAGGCGATGCGCCGAACCCTCTTTCCGAACGATCCTCTGCAACGCCTCCTCGCTCACCGTGCTTCTCAGTTGCTTGCCCACGTAGACATCGCGGGTCTCCAGGGCACGCGCAAGAGGGTCGGTCTCGCTCGCGCCCACGTTGGGGCCGCCCTGCCGAGCAAAGGCAGGCCCCGCGCACAATAGCACGCCCAGCAGAATACCGCACGTCAGCTTTCGCATCGTATCGTCTCCTTCTCCCAATCTTTACGCAAGGCCGGCGCGGCGGTTTGCATTGCAGTCGCCTCACACCTATTTTTTAAACCTTCCGGGACCACACCCGGCGCATCCGTCCTCAATTTACCAATGAAGCGCTCGAACATCCCAATAGAAAGCGCCCTAAGAGACAACGGTTCGTGTCCACTTAGAGCGCTTGCCACCCAGACGAAACTTACACAATTCAGCTCTCAGGCCGCGTTCAGTCGCGAGCGGCGGTCAGGCCGGAAAACAGGATTCCCAGACCGATGACGGTGTTGCCCGCCACCCAGGGAAGCAACTGCCAGGTGCTTGCGTCGAAGCCGATCGGAGCCGTCCCGCGCATAAACTCCCAGCCGATGTGCAGTGTCATTCCCAGGGCCATCCAGCCCAGCATCCGCTTCTCTTCTTTGCCCGCGCCCATCAGCAGGAGCGCCCCTGGAATCAGGATGCTATGGCCGATCAGGTTAAACTGCGAAGTCAGGCCGAGATAGCCGGTGAGCCAATCCGGGAAGAGAAGTCCGAATGCGAGCGCCGTCGTGCCCCAGAAGGGATACCCTCCAGGATTTCCGGACTTCCGGCGCGCGCGGCCGATGAGATAGCAGCCGCCGAACAGGCCGACGACCATCCAGAAGCGCGTCACGCCGTCTCCGTACACGTTCGCAGCCAGTTTAGAGGCGGCGGCCGCGTCCAGGATTCCGGCGCCATACTTGTTCTTCGGCCCGGCAGGCTGCGCGGACTTCAGCAAAATGGCGCGTACATCGTCCGGATCCTTGATGCCTTTGGATACGACCAGCGCAGCCACGGCGGCCACATGGGGCGAAGCCATCGAGGTTCCCTGGAAAGCATAGTAATCATCCACCATCGCGCCGGTGTTGGGATCCTGCATCACCGTATTCTGCAAGATGCCGCCATGCTCCGGGTCTTGTTGCTTATCTCCGCCAGGCGCGGCGATCGCCACCTGTTTGCCCCACGATGAGTAAAAGCTAAGTTTTTTGGCGGGGCCCACGGCGGAAACGGCGATACAGTCTTTATACGCCGCCGGGTAACCCACTCCCTCTCTTCCGCTGTTGCCCGCCGCGCATACGATCGTAACGCCCTTCTTGTGGGCATAGCTGCAGGCCGCGTCCATCAGGCGATCGGGATAAGGGCCGCCCAGACTCATATTGATCACATTTGCGCCATGATCCGCAGCCCAGCGAATGGCCTCCGCGATATTGGCGGAGGAGCCACCGCCGGATGCGCTGAGCACCTTGATCGGCATAATGGTCGATTCGAACGCAAGTCCCGCAACGCCCTCTTTATTGTCCGTACTTTCGGCAATCGTCCCGGCCACATGCGTGCCATGGCCGTGATCGTCATTGGGAAGCGCGTCTCCCATGACGAAATCGTACCCTTCCACAAAGCGCGTGTCGGCGAAATCCTTGGCCTGCTTGCCCTTCGTGGTGTCTTTATATGCCACGCCCGTGTCGATCACGGCGACCACCGCGCCTTTGCCCTTGGTGATCTCCCAAGCCTCTTCCGCATTGACCATGCGGAAGTTCCACTGCTCCGCGTAACGCGGATCGTTCGGCTTCCAGCGGCCGGTCTCCGGCGCGGCGGGAGGGGTGGACACGTCGGCCGTCTGAGACGCATCGGCGGGCTCCGGGTCGGAAAAGACATGCGTCACGTCCGCTGTTTCCACGCGCGAATCGGAACGTAATGTTTCGAGCGCCTTATTTACGTCCGCTCCATCCGGAAGCCTCGCATCCGCGACATCGGTCT
>JBBRKX010000291.1:0-6504 GCA_038231675.1 Chthonomonadales bacterium
ACGCTGGAGATCCTGGCTGCCGTCTCGATCCTGCGCCAGTATCTGCCCGAACTGAAAATCCGTGTTATCAATGTCGTGGACCTGATGAAATTGCAGCCGCAGAGCGAGCATCCGCACGGAATGAGCGAAACAGAGTACGATTCACTTTTCACAAAAGACAAGCCTATCATCTTCGGTTTCCACGGCTACCCCTGGCTGGTCCACCGCCTGACTTATCGCCGGGCTAACCGCAACCTCCACGTTCGCGGTTACAAGGAGGAGGGCACCATCACAACTCCCTTCGACATGCGGGTGCAGAACGACCTGGACCGGTTCCATCTGGTACAGGACGTGGTCGATCGCATTCCGGACCTGGGATCCAAAGGCGCCTATCTGAAGCAGATGGTCCAGGACAAGCTCATCGAACACAAGCGGTACATCGACCAGCACGGCCAGGACCTGCCGGAGATCCGCAATTGGAAATGGGGCGATACGGCATGAACGGGCAAAAGCTGATTGACAGCGCGAAGGCGCTGGTCGTCGACGAAAAGGGCCTGCTGGCGATGGATGAGAGTACTCCGACCTGCAACAAACGCTTTGCGAAGTTGGGGATTCCACGGACCGTAGAGGCCCAGCGCGCCTATCGGGAATTGATTCCTTTGCGGATAGATATCAAATTTTGATATCTATCCGCAAAGTGCTGATGTGAAGACCGGAGGAACCGTAACGTGACCCGCTTGCCCGTCGGACCCCGCCGCATTCCCAGTCTACCCGCGCGCCCGCACGTCCATCCCGTCGACGATCATATACATCGATCTTATCCCGTTGGACGGCAGAGTTTCTCGCGCGCGTGTCAGGGCAACGTGCTGACTCTGACCATTACCACGGGAGCCCCGCTTCCTGATACCGTTCACGCTCGCCTGATGACGACATTGAACTCGAAGGGGGGCATCGAATGGGCCAAAGTCCCCTTCACGCGTGTTGATGCTCGGACGTTCGTCTGCCGCGTCACGCTCAAACATCCGGGCCTCCACTCCTTTCGGGCCGAGTTTTCTCTGGACAAAGGCGTCACCTGGATCGGGGACACCGTCCCCGACGCCTGGGTTTTGATCGATCCGCCGCAAGTGGATGGCCTGCGACTCTACACCCTGATTCCCACCGTCTCCGGTACGCTGGCCGATTGGAAAGTCGATCTGAAACGTATCCGCGATATGGGATTCAATGCAATTCATCTTCTGCCCATCACGACAATGGACGCAACCGAAAGTCCTTACGCAGCTCGTGACCTCTTTGACATCGATTACAGCTACTTGGCAAAGAAGTCCAATGGGGATGGGTCACAGGAAGACGGCCTGTCGCAGTTGGAAGAGTACGTTGAGGCGGCACGAGCGCTGGACATCCGACTCTGTTTTGATCTGGTCCTCAATCACGTGGGCGTAATCAGTACGATGGCACGCCGTGCGCCGGATTGGATCATGCCGGACGAGAAGCAGCCTGATGGGATGCAGCGCGCCCGGTATTGGTCCGATCAAGGCTGGCGCACCTGGGACGACCTGGTTTCGATCAACTATGAGCATCCTTCGGAAGCGGTTCGTTCGGAAATACGGGCCTACATGACCGACTATGCGCTATTCTGGGCGAAGTATGCCAATGACACCGGAGGGTTTGTGCGGTTCGATAATCTGCACAGCAGCGACCCTGATTTCGTTCAGGCGCTCACGGCGGCGCTGCATTCGGAGTATCCCGAAGTAGGTCTGCTCGCCGAGTATTTCACGGACGAACGCACGCTGCTGTCTACCGGACCACAATGGGGGCTAAACCTTGTCCTGGCCACGCCATGGAACCACAAATTCGTACCTCAGCTTCGCGAATACCTGAACTACATCCATCGGGTTTCCGAACACGTCCGCTACTATATGCCGATTACGTCTCACGATTCCGGCGCGCCCGCACAGGAGTTCGGCACTGCCGACTCAACGGTTCCGCGTTATGTCGCCGCTGCTCTCCTGGGCACGGGGGCCACAGGAATTCCACAGGGCGTAGAGTTCGGTGAGAAGGCGCGAATCAATTTCATCGGCAGGCAGCCAAGGATGCTTTATCCCACCGAACCGCGGTTCGCATCGTTCATTGGTCGGATCAACGCCATCCTCGCCGCTAACCCAGCGTTCCGGCGCGGGGCAAACTGCCGGTTCGTCGACGAAGGGCATTCTGCGGTCATCGCGGCATTCCGTGAAGATATTGGGACGGAGGCTTTCGGCTTTCTCGTGGTATGCAATTTCGACACGCGCAGTCCACAGCGCATCACGGTCGATCTAGCGGCGCTGCTCGAAACCGATGGGACTATTGAGTGCCGTGACTTGTTAAGCGGCGAAACACAAATCTTTCCACATGCACGCCTGGAGCTTCTCCTTCCGTCCTGTGCTGCCCAGGTGCTGAAGTTTCCCAGGAAATCGAAAGCAAAGCCTAGATGAAATACACCGATTTCACGCTCTTGACGCTCTTTATACTCTTCAGCAGCCTCTCTACAGCTGCCTATGCACAGGGAACGAGCACACAAGGTCCCACTTCCGCCGGCAACGATACAACTGCCTATGCCGCAGTCAAAGTGGAGGGGCGCACTCTCTTTGAGGTAATGGGCGTACGTGGCATGTCTGCCTCTGAACGCGCCGATAAAGTAAACAGGCGGTTAAATAGTCTCACTTCCCGTGCGGAGCCGTTGCCCCCATTCACCCGGGAAAATCTCATTGCCGGCGCTGCCGAAACGACCATCACGCTTGGGGGCGATTCGATTTTGACCGTGACGGACGGGGATGCTCAGGACTCGCTTACAACCCGCGAAGCCCTGGCGCTCCAATGGGGTCAAAAAATGGCGGCGGCGGTGAAAGACGCCCGCTCGGTGCGCGCGAATCCCTTCACAGGCTCGGGAATCCTCATTCGCAACTCGTTCTCTGACCTGCTGGTATCCGCCTTGAAATGGCTTCCGCGTCTTGCGGGAGCTATCGTCCTCACGCTGATCTTCTGGCTTTTCGCGCGCTTCAATCGCTGGGCCGTCAGGACCATTGTGGATCGAACAAATTTCGATGGTAATATTCGCCATCTGCTGCGCGCGATGGTCTATTACGGTACGTGGATCATCGGCCTTCTGGTGATCCTCTCTACCCTGGGGCTGGAGGGGGGGAGCATCGCCACAACTCTAGGAATTTCAGGATTTGTCCTTGGATTCGCGTTCAAGGACATACTCTCACACTTCTTTGCCGGACTAATGCTCCTGTTGGGACGACAGTTCCATATCGGAGATCAGATCGTCGTCAAAGATTTCGAAGGAACGGTCGAGCGGATAGAGCTGCGCGCCCTCTATCTTCGTACCTATGACAACCGTCTCGTTATCATTCCCAACGGCGATGTTTTCACCTCGGTAGTCACGTCCAACACGGCCAGTCCAGTCCGAAGGCGCGAGTTTGTCATCGGCATTGGTTACGACGATCCAATCAAGAAGGCGCAGACTGTCGCCCTGGAAACGATTCGCGGTGTGGAGGGCGTGGCCCAAGAGCCTGCTCCCGACGTGCTGGTGGACGAACTGGCAGCCTCTACCGTCAATCTAAAGCTGCGCTTCTATACTAACTCCCAACGAGCGGATTATCTACGCGTGGGCAGCGAGTGCATGCTGCGAGTGAAGGAAGCCTTTGACCGCGAACATATCTCCATGCCGACCGATATTCAAACGGTCGTCATTCAGAATAGGGAGGAGATTGCGGATATAGCAGCGCACCCGGCCAATCACAACGCAGATAAGAGTTGAGACTACTGCCCGATTTTATCTTCATCATTCTGGGTAGGCGGTGACGGCAATTCGTGCAAATAACCGGTGCGTGTCGTCTCCTTCGTAATAATCGAGCGCACGTGAAGTTCCAATGCCGATTTCGCAGGTTTGGGTAGTTTGTCCTCGATTGCCGCGACGCGCTCTGGCGAAAAGGAGAAAGGAGTGACAACCACTGCGAAAATCACTACCTTGTTGGAGGGAGCGTCCTGGAATCGCACATCCGTAAGTCTCACGCCAGGGAAGGATTTCAGCGCGCGCTCCAAAGTATCTCGTATCGATGCCTGATATTTCTGTGTAGCAGCGGACTTCGAAAAGCTATAGCTCAGATACATGCCCAAAATGAGCAGCAGCACCAGACTGACGGCATTCCGGCGATAGAGCACGGTACGGTCTTCCGGACGATGGGTGATTTGGTGGTACCCACCTATCCACATCACAACTGAAGACGTAAACTGTATTGCCACGAAGTTCGTAAAAAAAAGGAGCGCACCTCCAAATGCAAGCCGTGTTTCCCCTCTTGCAAGGCAGATTCCACATGTCGCGAGGGGCGGAACCAGCGCGGTTGCGATGGCTACTCCTACAAGGCCAACGCTGATTCGCGGAGAAATCGTGGCATACGCGCCTGCCGCTCCGCCTGCCAGGGCAATCATTAGGTCGAGAATATTCGGACTGGTCCGGGCCAATAGCTCTTTTGTTAACGGCAAATTCTGGTGGATTTTCCCGATAAGAAAGGCAATCGAAAGCACGAGCGCCGCACCGGCAACCTCAGCCAGAAGGGCCTGGCGGAGCAGGCGATTGTCGCCATCCACCAGCGCCAACGCTATACCGGCGATTGGCCCCAAGAGCATTGCGATGATCATCGCTCCGATAACGACCGCGGTGCTGTCCTGCAGCAAGCCGTAACAGGCTACCACCGTCGCAAGGGCGTTCATCACTACATAAGGAACATTAAACGAGGCGTTGTCAGCGATTTGTTTTCGGGTAGCAGTACGTGTGTCGGTCCCTTCGATCTCATTCGTCGATGAAGTCAAATGCGCTAAAGTCTCTGTTGGCATGGGAATGGGCGTTCCATTACGATATGCGGACAAAAATCAATCGGTATCATAATCTTTAGGTCGGAAGTGCATAGACTAAACAGACTACAAGCAATATTTGCTTTTAGTTGATATAGCTGCAATCTCATTGGTTCTTGAGCAGGCCCCGACGTTTCGGAGGAAGGACGCCTCCATTCTCCGCTGCGGCTTTTAGGAGCGGCAGATGAACATCCCTTGTTTCAGATTGCAGTTTGAGGAATACCCGAGTGATGTCGGCATTCTCGGTAACGTCCAACAATAGTTTGTCATACTTCGCAACTTTGCGTACAGCCAGTTCTGCCCCAGCATCAACTGCCTGCTTCAGGCTGGAAGGTACTCGGGCCGTTTTTAAGTAGGGATTGTCCGCATAAGGGATCAGGTAGTTTTGAAACAGTTTTTGCAATGCGGTTCGTTGCTTAATTTGTTTTCGCAGCAAATAGGAATACGGTTCGACACTGCCGAATTTCTGAACGATTTTTGAATACAGGGCTACGCCAGCATATTCTCCGGGAGTGTGGGTCAATGCCGTCAGTAGAGCCTTTCGGGCTTCGGGCTTAAGCGAATTAATCGCGGGCCGCTTCGAGGTCTGCGCCAGGACCACGGTGGACTGTAGGGCGCACAACGTCAGGGCAATCCATAATCGATACATGAACGGCTACCTCTCCTGATTCGATTCTGCATCACAGGTTCCGGTTGAAGGTACATCTTACACGGGGCAACGCGTACCCGCAGTCTGTGTACATTGGCCTAGAAGCGCGGCCGAAAAATCGGCCAATTTTTAAGGTCGCCAAAGGAATTGCTTGGGCGCATGTCGAATCTACCCGTATCCTATGATCTGGAGCCATGGACCGTATGATTGGCAAGCGCACCCAGCAATCCCAGCTCTTCGATGTCGGCAACGTGTACGATCTGGAACTGCCGCCCTCCTCCTTTTACGCACAACTGGCGACGGCCGCACCCGGCCTGTTCAAAGATGAGGATTTCGCGGTCTTCTACTCAGCAGAACGCGGAAGGCCCAGCGTGCCCCCTTCCGATTTGGCACTCATGCTTGTTCTCACAGAGCATGATCAGGTGTCTGACGAAGAGGCGGTGGCACGTACCGCATTCGATCTTCGCTGGGCTGCGGTCCTGCGCCGTCACGCCGGTAAACCCCTCTGCGCCAAGAGCACCTTCCAACTCTTTCGCTCGCACCTGGTAATCCACGACCAGATCCAGATCATCTTTCGCAAGAGCATTGAGGAGGCCAAAAAGAGCGGTCTTCTCAAAGCTGCGATAGATACCAAGCCGATGCTCGGACGCGGCGCGGTCAAGGACACCTACAACCTGCTCGGAGAAGCGATCTCTCTGCTGGCGCGGCAGTTGGCAAAAGAGCAGCGACAGAACGAGGACGCCTACCTGCAAGAAGCAGGATTAGAGTTCTACACCGGCTCCAGCCTCAAAGGCAGCGCCGACCTCGATTGGTCCGACGAGGGCGCCAGGCAAGTCCTGCTCACCCAGATTGTAAGAGACGCACGCGTCCTCCTGCAACGTGCTAACGGCGGCAGCAAAGAGGTGCGTGAATCGGCCGAACTGCTCTCAAGCATTCTTCTTCAAGACGTCCAAGAGAGCAAAGACGATCCACAGGCTCCTCCC